>CAZTNG010000021.1:0-26226 GCA_964615195.1 uncultured Enterobacterales bacterium | reverse complement strand
TATTTATTAAAACTTATCAAAGTGGGTCGGTGATAAAACTTTGAGATCTTTGGGTGCAGATATCAATATATTGAGTGGAGTCTAAACTCAGAAAGCATTCATTTGCTTTAAGAGCAGTAATCATATAGTTATTTGTATGATATACCGTATCACCAAAAATTTTTGCGCGTAACTTGACCTTTAGATGTTTTTCAAGTCTAGGAATTGGTTGTAAATCAAGCATGGTTTGTAATGTTATGGCTTTATCTTTTATTGTATCGTTGTCTAGACCCAAAGATGTAAATTTAAAATTCACATTATAATTACTCAAATCTTTTAATGGCAAGTCACAGATTGTATTGACTGGACCATAAGGATAGGTGAAATTTTTCTTCACATGATTTACATAGCCAATAATATATTGTGGTTTATGTTTGCATCGTTTTAATGCTTCACCAAGTAATAATGAACATCCAACATGATCAGGATGTGAATCAAGTAGTGGGTTTGTGATACATATGTATGCAGGTTTTATTTCATCAATAAGCGAAACAAGCTCTGTTACAAGGCTTTGGCCATTAGCTTTGGGGTTGCTTAAAAGTTTAGCACTTAAATTTGTTTTATAATTAAAACTTCTAAAATAACTAGGCGTAAGTAAATTATCTACATCGTTCGCATAAGGCATTTGTTTATGGATATTTTGGCTCATTGCTAAAATTTTTGCATCAGGATAGCCAAGCATAATATTGTTTTCTGGTTTAATGCCATATATCATTGGTGTAGACATCGCATTAAATGCACGGAAAAAACCTTTACGCTTACTTGACTTAAAAATATCATCATCTAATTCAGGGAGGTATTGTTCCTTAAGATTTTTTATTTTCTCACCTGCTGAAATAGTAACTAAGTACTTATTAGATAATTTTTTAGCTAGAGCAAATGCTGCAATTTCAATGTCATCTGGATGTGGAGCTATTAATAGTGTATGCTCATTGTATTCTAAAAAGTTTGTAAATAGTTCTACTTTTATGTCAGCATTTTTATCTGTTCTAAGGCCAAATGGTACTAATTTAATGTTAGCATCTGAAGGAATATTAGAAATATTTATATATCTTTTCCCCTTATAATGAGGATCAATGTACTGAGCATTGAAAAATTCATCATTTACATACACCTTAATGCCACAATTAAAGGCTAATGCTTTTGGTGATACATTTATTATTGCTAAAGCATTAGAATAACCATTAGGAATACAAAAATTTGTATTTAGCTTTATTGTTATGCTGTCGTTGCTACAAAGCTTTAGTTCTTGATTAAGCAGTTGCATATAACCTCTCCTTGATATTATTACATGTTAGCACAAATTGATGGCTAAATTGCATGTTGAATTAGTGCTAGGTAGTAATAAATATGATAAGTTTTGAGAGAAATTACAAAATTAGTTGTGCCAGAATAATAGAAGTGGTTAGTAATTTGTTTTTTCAAAAAGCTTTTATATATATTTCTATACATAGGTGATTAAAAATGGTTAGAATTGTGAATTGTGTTATGCTTGAAGCTTTTTTGTTTTGATTTTTTTAGCTTAGGCGACAAGTTTTGCTTTCTTTATATTTACAGACAATTGTGCAATCTAGCAGATTATATAGATTGATGCTTTAAGGATTTTTAAAAGTGAGATTTTTAATTGTTATTCGCAAATTAACGATGGGTGGAATTCAGAAGGCTTCTGTGGAACTCGCTCAAGCATTAATGGCAGAAGGTCATGAGGTTCATTTTTTTATTCAAAAAGGGGAGCCTAAAATTACAGTTCCTTCAGGGGTTATTGTGCATTGCGCTGATTTAGATAGGTTATCACGTAAAACAGTATGGGGATTCTTTTATAACATAATCAGTAGGATCTTTTTAAGATTAATAGTACCTGGATCTGATTTTGTATGGAGTTCAGCAATATATACAAGATATTTTGAGAAATTTTTAAAATCTAAAGAATTAGAGTATGGTAAGTTTGATTATATTATTGCTAGGGGACAAGGTGCATTTGCTTCTTTCTGTCGTATAGATGATGATCGACTGTATTACATGGTTGAAGGTAATCCAAGTACAATGGAAAAAAATTTTTTTGCTGGTTTTTTGTACCGCAGGTTATTTAGTAACAAAAATATTATTTGTGTTTCCTCTGGCATTAGAGAAGTTCTCAGAGAAAGCTTAGAACGTCATAAAGTACCATTAAAAGTAAATCCTCGTGTTATTTATAACGTGCTAGATCCTCAAGAAATTAATATACTTGCGCAAGAAAATGTATCGGAGTCTTTAGATTTTCCTTATATAGTTCATGTGGGAAGACTTCATAAGGCTAAGAATCAAGAATTATTATTACGAGCTTTTGCTGAAGTTCATAGTAAGGTAAAGCTTGTAATTGTAGGTGATGGACCAAAGCGTAAGGAATTAGAAAAGTTAGCCACAAAATTACATATAGCAGAAAAAGTTGTGTTTGTGGGAAATAAACAAAATCCATATCCTTATATTAAAAAAGCTAAGGCCTTAGTTTTAACTTCACCAATGGAAGGACTTGGTTTGGTGTTAATTGAAGCTTTGATGTTAGGTGTAAATCCAATAGCATGTGCTGGTCGTGGTGGTATTAATGAAATTATGTGTAATGATTTAGCTGATAATTTATCAAATTTTAATCCAACAAATTTAGCACAAAAAATTGATGAAATTGTTGAAACACCAAAGATTATAAAACCTAATATGTATCAATTATTTACTGCAAAACCTATTGTAAAAGCATTTGCAACATTAAAGGAAAGTAGTGAACATATGAATTAACGTTTGTTTTTTTAGGTACATGTTCTTAAAAACGTAAATAGGTGCTTGCTAACGAATTTAGTTTTCTTGAAAAATTCGGCATTTTCGGTGGAAATACTGGCTATGCCGTTTTTTTATGCTTTCAGTGTTTGAAATCACTAATGCAGTTATACACTATCTGTATTAGATAGCATCTGCTACCGTCCACATTTACTGATTTATAGACATCAATTTGTTTCACCAAGGTGTGGATGATTTCTGCATCAAGTTCTTTTATATCTGTTGACTACTGCATTAGTTTTAGGAAACTATCCACTGACTTTAGCTTTCTTCTATCAGCTTTTTATATTATAGAAAAGCCAAAGACATGTGACAGAGGAACTTTAGAAATAAAATTTTTTAGACAGATTTAAATCTGGCAAAAATTAAGTAGGTAGGTGGCTAGTAATCTTAGTCACCTAATACTTAATTAGAAACTATTATTTCTTCAGATTTTATTAAGCAGCTTCTTTCACAAAAGGCGATACCATATAAGTAAACTTTACTTAAGCCTTCATCCTCTGACAAAAATTGTCGGTAATATTCTTTGCTTTTGCATTGTTCTAGAGCATCATTACATAAATTGGCTCTTTTTCCATAATTCGGAGAATTCTTGAGCTCTATGATTATTCCAATATCCTTTATACGAAATTTTATATCTGCAAATCCATCGCCTGCTTCTTGGTTTGAACCATAATCATTACTTTTTCCGCGTAAAGTCATGCTGAATATGCCATTTAAAAACATATGAAATAAATATTCATGAGTTCTATTTTTATCTCTTACACCAATAAACCTTTCCATAAGTTCATTTAATAGAGTCTCAAGCTTCTTTGTCTCATTATGTGTTATTAAATTTAATATTTCTTTAGACTTTGTTTGGTTATTTTCATTTTCTGCAAAAAAATATTTATGAATATCTTGTTTAAAACGTTCCAAAATCTTATTATTTGGAATACGTAATGTGTATAGGTTATCTTCAACATCACCTGATTTTGTTAAGTAACCACTTGCATATAATAAGGACCATAGATCATCTATACTGTGATTTTTTAAATCTCTATAGCTTAATTCAAGTCTTATCGGCTTTGTAATAGTATTCCCATCTAATAGCTCTTGCATTTCATTTAAGCTTTCTTCATCTGCATATTTCACAAAATCTAATATTATGGAATTTCCTGAGGTATTTACCCAATATGACTGAGCTGAGAATTTTGCACTATACTTTCTTGCCTCTAAAGCATCATTAACATAATTTAATACACTCCAAGGATTATAAATTTCATTTGTTCCAAAAGTATATCCGTCATACCAAGATTTAATTTCTGCAAAATTATCTTGTAAACCATAATAAGCAAGAAGCTCTTTTACCTCTGCTTCGGTAAAGCCAAAGAAATCTGCAAAGGCTAAATTATCAATACTGTAAATTTTTAGATTATTAAATCCAGTAAAAATACTTTCTTTAGAAACACGTAAACAACCAGTAAGAATTCCTTTACTTAAACTTTTATTATCCTTTAAGCCTTGACTAAATAAGCTAGAAATAAATTCTTGCATTAAATCATAATAATTGTTCTCTCTAGCCTTTTGTAAAGGAACATCATATTCATCAATAAGTACAATTGGTGGTATTTTGAAATAATCGTATAAAGCTTGGGTAATTAATTTTATAAATGTTGTAAAAATAATCCCATACTTATTATGAGCTTCATCATCTGTAGTGCATAAATTTGGTTTACCTAATGCGCAAAGTTCTTTTAATTGTTTTAAATCAAAATTAAGCTTACTAAGCTCTTCGTTTATACCGATTTTATCAATAGTTCTAAAAATATCGTTATATAAACTTTTAATCATCTCAATAGCTAATTTATAGCTACTACCTTTAACATCCTTAAAGCTTAAATAAATAACGGGGTAATGACCCATATGATTTGCACAAAATTCTTGATTTTTAAATATTTCTAGATCTTTAAATAGATTTTCTTGAAAGCTTTTATCCTTTGGATTTTCATAATTCATTTCCAAAAAGCATCTAAGCATATCTAAACTTAAAGTTTTTCCAAAACGTCTTGGTCTGGTAAATAAAACTGTTTTACTTTTATCTTTAATTAATTGTTCAATAGAGGAGGTTTTATCAACATATAATGAATTATCAGCAATCATAGATGCAAAATTCACATCTCCGATAGCTATTGATTTTAAATTAGTACTCATAGGACCTCTAAGCATTCAAAATAGTTAAGAAAACTAACTTATAATATTATAACTTATAAAAACAAAAATCTTTGAAACTAGATAGAAAAGCCATTATTTTCAATTGAAATTCAGTATAAAATTACTAAATATCAAATAGAACTTGAGTTTGTCTAGCAGAATTTTGTTTTTGATAATATAAAGAAGCATTCTTTCATAGCTATTTTTTTTTATATTTTATAACCATAGAAACTTATTTCCTTCTGATTGAAACAACAATTGGAATCAGGATTTTATTGTTGCTCAAAAGATAACAATTTGCACAAAAATCACAGCTCAAATTGTTGATAAGAACGGTGATACAGATGTAATTGAAGATAAGTATAATTAAAGGTTATACCAAGATAGGTATAGGATAGAATAAAGATGATTCCGTAACCTGTGATTTGACAGTTACTTTTTCTAAAGATAGATATGACAGAGATTTTGCAATCCTTGAATCTGATATTGAAAAAGCAAATGCAGCAGTCGAAAATAAATAGATTATGAAATAAAACTCTCATCAGTGGTGTGCTCTAGTAACAAAAAAGGTAAAGATCCTAAGATAAAGGATATTAACCAAAGAGCAATTGATAATCGAAAATCTTTATGTTGATATAGTATTAAGCATTGTGCGCAGCACCTCGGAAAATGCTTTTTTGAGCTGCACTGTGAGTGGTATAGATACAGAAGGCAACGAAAACCACGGTCTATATTGGAACATCTACAAGCAGATAGAAAATAAATTCAACACATTTAAAAAACATGTATCTGAAAAAAGAATCTACATGGTGGCGTTCAGGACAAGGACTGCTAGTTTTATATCAACAATAAAAAATTTGTGGAAGATATAGCAGAAACCATATAAAAGTTTAACTATGAATGGCGGTGAGGAAGGGATTTGAACCCTTGATACGTGTTAACGTATACACGCTTTCCAGGCGTGCTCCTTCAACCACTCGGACACCTCACCAAAGCGGTGATTATTTTACTGTATTTTCTTTATTTTGCAAGATATTTAACAAAAATTGGTATGTTTGCATATGTAATATACATTTTGTTTTTGTTTTGTTAATTTAGAGTGTGGTGAAGTTAATATTAGAGCCTAGCTCAAAATAACTTTGTGTTTGTAGTTCTCTAAAAGTTTATAAGATTTTGTAGAACACGTAAGTTGTTAAAACCCTTTAGGATATATTAAAGCAATAAACCCCGTAGAAGTATTTATTGCTTTTTGTGGTAGTTGTTATTCAAACCTTTTAATTTAGGCAATTTTGGTATTGGGTTTTGATACACAACATTGCACTATCCCATAGCTTAACCCTTTCTGTTTGAGGCATTTCTGCAATAAGAGTGTCAAAATATGATTGAGTTTGCTGATCAAAATCATCAATTTTAATGCGCGCAATCATTAACCAAAATTTTGCATTATTATCTGAAGGTTCTGTTCCATATCCTGAATGGTAGAAATAAGATAACGTTACAGCCCCGTCTGCGTCTCCTGAATGGGCAGACTTGTTTGCCCAATAAAATGCTTGTTGAGGATTTTCTTCTACTCCAACTGCATGATAATAAGCATCACTCAACGCATAATACGCAGGTGTGTAACCATTATTAGCAGATTTTTGGAAATAATTGAAACTCATTTTGTAGTCTATTGTAAAGCTTTCGTCAAATTGAGCAGATTTTAAAATACCCATAAAGTATTGTGCTTGACCAGCATTTGGTTCAGCAGCTTCCGTCTCACATTTTTCAATGGCCATACGCCAATTTGCCTGTTGCATTTCTGTTATACAGTCTGCGTAAGCATTATTAGCTGTAAGCATAGCAAAGCCTAGTGCAGACAAGGCACCAAATTTAATTATAGTTCTCATATATAGCTTTTTCCTAATATTATAAATAGGATATTTTTATAGTATTTTGGTTATTTTATATTAGCTGTTCACTTTTGCTATAGTATGAGTGTGGAGTTTTGGTACTAATTCACATATCTGATTAAAATAGTTATAAATATTTAGAATATGTTGGAAAATTTGAAGCCATTTTTAATGGTGAAAACTAGGTTATATTACTTATTCTTTTGCTTTTTATTTTATAAAAGCTTCTTAAAATGTATTTGTTATGTAAAATTCCATAATTATTACAATTACGTATGTAACGACTCATTTTTTCTTATATTAACTTCAATATTACTATGTTTTCTAATTAAATAGAAACTATGTTAGTTTCTGCTAATAATAATTTTGTAATAAACTCATTTTGTGAAATAACAAAATTAGGTTGTTTTACTTGGTGTTAGTTATTGCTAACGTTGTTTTAATATGCTAACATGCGCACATTGTTAGATAATGCTAACAAGGTGTTTTGTAGTGATTGTAATTATATGTTAATCAAGAGACAAAGATTAAATGTTATTAAAAGAGATGAAGCTTCACCAAAAAGGTGTAATTACAAAAGTGAACGGACAAGGTGAGCAGCTTCGCCGTTTATTTGAAATGGGTTTTTTGCCTGGAACTGAGTTTGAGGTAATGTACAGAGCTCCATTAGGAAGTCCAATAGCCATAAAAATTAGAGGCTATGAAATCGTGTTAAGCAATAAAGACGCTGATGCATTGGAGGTAAAGAAATAATGAAAAACCGTATCTCAGAGACAACTCCAAAATCTTGTTGTAGTCCAAAAAGTGAAATAAAAAATGCTGATTCTAGACATGTGATGTTAATTGGCAATCCTAACTGTGGTAAAAGTACTTTATTTAATCGTTTGTGTAATGTCCATGTGCGTACGGGTAATTATCCTGGAGTAACAGTTTCTCGCCATGTAGGTAATTATAATAATAATATTCAAATAATTGATATTCCTGGTATTTACTCTTTAACATGTTCTACAGCTGAGGAAAAAATTGCTTCAGCAGAACTTTTAAATAATGACGCAGAGTTAATAGTAAATATTGTTGATGCTACAAGTTTAGAAAGAAGCTTGTATTTAACTTTAGAGTTAAAAATGTTAGGCATTCCAATGGTTGTATTGCTTAATATGTGGGACTCGCTTAAGAAAGAAAATATTAGTATAGACGTTGAAAAGCTTCAAGAAAGGTTAGGTTTACAAGTTATTCCTGTAAGCTCCACGTCAGGATATGGTATTGATAAACTTGAAAGTATCTTAAAAATTTCTAACTGGGGAAATAGTTCTGCTAAGTATATTGGTTCTGATAATATTGCAAATAAACTTGCCGAGCTTGTAAAAATTACTCCTGATTCTGAAAAACCAAGAGCTTTATTTTTTGCAAAAAGTGCTTTACAGGGAGATTTGCTTCCGGATGAGATTTTACATAATCTTGAGTATAACAAGAAAACTGACGAAATTCGTGATGCCTTAAGTAAAGGAAAGAACACTATATATGAAACTATAGCTGAAGATCGTTATGCTACCATCAATGATATTCTTAAAGAATGCATGACAAAAATTACTGTTAATAAACTTACTTTTACAGAAAATATTGACAGGATTATTCTTAATAAATACTTTGCATTTCCAATTTTTGCAGTAATTATGTTTTTAGTTTATTACATATCGGTTACATGGCTTGGAGCAATTGTGACAGATTGGACTAATGATGAGTTATTTGGAAATATTATTATTCCTAATGTCGCTTCTTTTTTAGAAGAGATTTCTTGCCCTGATAAAATTACATCTCTTATTACTGATGGAATAATAGGCGGCGTTGGAGCTGTTTTGGGCTTCGTTCCGCAAATGGTGATATTGTTTTTCCTCTTGTCTTTACTTGAGGAATGTGGATATATGACACGTGCAGCTTTTATTTTGGACCGAGTTTTTGGTTGGTTCGGGTTAAGTGGCCGTGCTTTCATTCCATATTTAATTGGTTCGGGTTGTGGTGTTCCTGCTCTTATGACAGTGAGGACTTTGCCTTCTGAAAGTGAAAGACGACTTACGCTCTTCACAACAACAATGATTCCTTGTGGGGCAAAGTTACCAGTAATTATCATATTTGCTAATTATGTTTTTGCTGATTCATTACCGAATTTTGCACCAATGATGTATCTGATAGCAATTGGTTTGGTAATTATTTCTGCAAGTATGCTACGTAAGTTTGCTACATTTAAAGCAGAAAATTCACCTTTAATGCTAGAGCTACCTCTTTATCATATGCCAAGTCCAAGGGTTGTGTTATATACAGTATTTCATCGTTCTAAGTCATTTATTATAAAAGCTGGTACTATTATTTTTGCTTCGGTAACTGTTGTTTGGTTCTTATCAAGTTTTGCATATACGTCACAAGATGGTTTGCATTTAACAGAAGAGCCAGCAGAGAGTATCTTAGCTGATGTTTCTAGGCCAATTTCTCCATTATTTGTACCTTTAGGTTTTAATGATTATCGTGCAACTGTATCTATAGTTTCAGGTTTAGTAGCTAAAGAAAATATAATTAGTACTATGGCTACAATATCTGGTATGACTGAAGAATTAGACGAAGATAATTCTGCAATGCAACAAAATTTTGCAGATACAATCAAAAGGGATATGTTCAAGGATAATTTACTTGCGGCTTTTGCCTTTGTTATATTTAACCTTTTTACCTTGCCTTGTTTTGCAGCAATGGGAGTGCTTAGAAGAGAGTTAGGTTCTAATAAACTTTTTTTTGGTGCTGTAGCTTACCAAATGTCTTTTAGTTATGCTATTGCGATGATTTGTTATCAGTTTGCTAATATGTATGTAGAGCGTAGTGTTTCTTTGTTAGGTGGGATATCAATAGCGCTGGTGCTTTTGATGGTATACCTTGTGTTTCGCAAGAGTAAGGCCTCTGTGGCACAAAATATTCCATTTACCTTTGAAAAGTAAATTTACAATTTTATACATTATTTACTGTAAAATTTAATTTAAAAAGATAAGCAAGGTCAATCTTAATATAGAATGCCTTGCTTTTTTGTGGTTTAACATATATAAAAGTTTCTAGAATATATTTTTAGGCAATTTATAGTTGTTGCCATTGTATAAAGCTAATATTATTGACTTTTTAGATATATTTTCATAACTTATAAGAGTTCGTATAATATAATTATTATTTTTTTGAGGTGTTAATGTTAGGTCATATAGAAAGTGAATCAGCTGAAAATTATCTTGAAACGATTTATCTACTAACCAAAGATAGCTCATCTGTTAGGGCTGTAGATATCGCTAATCAGCTCTCTCTTTCAAGGGCTTCAGTAAGTCGTGCTCTTTCAATTCTAAAATCTAAAGAATTAATTCTTGTCAATGATGGCTTTATTTCCTTAACGGAAGATGGTGTTGCTGAGGCAACGAGAGTTTTACGTATACATAAGTTGTTAGTTAATCTTTTTATGATTGTTGCTGGAGTGTCACATAGTACCGCAGATGTTGATGCTTGTCGCATTGAACATGTTGTAAGTTCAGAAACTGTAACAGGAATTAGTGAGTTTTTAATAAATAACAAAATAACAGAATATGAGGGCTTTGATAGTGAGTCTCATGTTCCTGTAATACCTATTTTTTCAGAATCTGCGGAAAATTACTTAGAAACAATTTTAGTTTTAAAAGAAAATCTAAAAGATAAGGTTAGAGCTATAAATATAGCAAAAGAGTTAGGGGTAAGTAGGGCTTCTGTTAGTACAGCTTTAAGTCAATTACGAGATAAACAATGTATTATTTCAAATGAACAAGGGTATATAAGTTTTACAAAACTTGGTTTTGAAATTGCGCAAAAGATCTACTCTAGACACGTAGATCTTAGCAATTTTTTTGTTAATGTTATTCAGCTTGATAAAGCTGTTGCTCATAAGGATGCCTGTCGTATTGAACACCTCATAAGTGATGAAACAATATCAGGGATTAGAGCCTATATGCTAAACAATAAAGGTTAAAAATTATTTTATTGTTTAGTTAAATATAATCTTTATAATTTATAAAACAGCAGGTGTAAGTATTTTAGTTAGGTTCTGTAATTGCACCTGTTTTTGCACCTAGACTTTTGATTAGGTCATTTGGTGTTAAACCAACTGACAAGCCTCGTCTTCCACCACTTACAAGCATTTCAGTAAGATTTAAAGCTGTATCTGAAACGATAGTAATAGTTCTCTTTTTTTGCCCAAAAGGACTAATTCCACCACAAACATAACCTGTTAAACGTTCAGCATCTTGAGGTTTAACCATTTCAGCGTTTTTTAAACCAGCTAACTTTGCTGCACTTTTTAAATTAAGGTTGCAATTAACAGGTATTACTGCCGTAACATAAGTTTTATCATAGTGAATTAATAAAGTTTTAAAAACTTCTTCTTGAGGACGATTAAGTTCTGATGCGGCTATATGACCAAAGTCGTGTTGAGCCTTACATTCATATTGATAAATTTTATAAGCTATCTTTTGAGTATCTAAGAATCTTGTTGCAGGAGTCATATTGTTTTATCCATAATCATATACATTTAGCTTAACAACTTAACGACAATGCTTATCCATCAACTTAATTAAGCATATTTATAAAATATGAGATTGAGTTTAGTCTATTCTTGTACATGATGCAATAAAGTGAAATGGTTTTTACGTATTATATGATTATGCTAAATCATATTTAGTATCATTGTAAATTTATTTTACATGAATAAAGAAACCAGAGTACTAATTCTAATACTCTGGTTTCAAAAGATCCTAAGTTATGAACTTAAGCAGAGATATTAATGTGCTGGCCAACGCGTTCTCCAGGGTTTGCGCTAGGTGCATTTGCATTAATTTCTTGATTATTTTGTGCTGCGTCTTGAATCAACTCAACTGCCATTTCGGCATTTTGATTTTGAGCTTTTTTCATCACTGCAACCTGCATGGACTCCATGCCATAGTTGTCACTGCTAATTGCTGAGGCATCCATTTTAACCTCCTACTAGATAAAAAGACTAACCTTCATTGTCATAATATCACCTAAACTAAGTTAGTACATGACGAATACTAGAAATATTTGAACCATGACCAATATTTTTTGCGATGACTTAATAATATAACGAATAATTATGTAATTTGTTACATGTTTTTTAACATGTTTAAATTAATAGATTAAATTGAGGATTGGTTTGTGAGTCGAAAACTAGTATATGGTTAATATTATTTCTTGCTAATTTGAAAGTGTTGTACATACCACACTAAAATGGAATTTTTTTAAAAGCCTATATGGTATTTTTATAAGGAAAGCCTTTAATTGGAATAATTGGTAAATATTTAACAAATGCTATTAATCGAAGGTGGGTTAATGAAAATATGGTGTGAGATGAAACTAAATTGAAAAAGTAAGAGATATAAAAATCCTTAATAAAATAGTTTTAAATTTTATCGTTAGAAAATTATGGTGTAATAGAGGTACTATTTAGTGAATTAAATAAGCTAAATAATGCACCATCTGATAATTTATGTGGTGCAATATTGGAAAGCTATTTTTGAATTGTTTTAAAAGTTACCTAATTTGAAATTTCAATATTTTTACTTATTATTTTGCAATTAAAAAATTCAGCAAGATGTTCAGAACCTGCATGGCTTTGATCTTCATACCCAAATTTTATAGACAGCTTTCCTAGAAAATGTGCTTGTCCCCATAGAGAAAACTCAATAAAGCGAACTTGGTATTTGGGATTATCGCGGACTTTTTCAAGATCTGCTCTATCAAAGTTGAGATTAAAACTAATATCAGATTTCCAATAATCATTCATATTGCTAATAGAATACATTATTGCGGGATAGGAACCTGTCTTTTTTATCATGTATTTTTGATCAATAATAATGGTATATTCATCAACAAAAGTTATTTTATTAAACGATTGTAAATAACTTTCGCGATTTGCACTTGTATTGTTATAGTCCTTATTCTGTTCAATTGTAGAAAACATAAATTTATCCCGTGAATATTGTAATGTGGTGTATATTGAATAATTTCTTGCTTAAAAATATTTTTTTCATTTTTAGCTTAGTTAGCAAAATTTAATTATCGTACTGATTAGGCTAATGCTAACACTATAAAAGTTTTATTTAAATCTTTTAGTTAGAATCTTAGGTGTAAATTGTTAATTAAGTTTTAAAATTTTCATTATTACCCAATTTAGCAGAGAAGAACACTACTAATAGATGCATATTCTTTATGTAATTGTTTCTCGCTATGATTATTATGTTAGAATACATAATTTTATTAGGTAACCCAAGATGATGCTAGTTTTGTATTATCTATAACATAAAACTTCTGTTGTTTTTAATGTTTTAAGGTTATTATTTTTTGTTTTTTTATTAATTATATGTTAGTGGTGTTTAAGTATGCATAAAGACAAGAAATTTGATATTAGGTTTAAGGCGGTTTATTTTTTGCCTAAATATTGGTTTTCATGGCTAGGCATTTTATTTCTAGGTTTATTAGCTTTTATCCCTGTCGTAATTAGAGACTTTATAGCTGATGTAATAAGTTTTCCTTTAGCAAAGATTAATATAAAATTTAAAAGATTTTGCTTTATGAATTTTAAATATGCTTTCCCTCATTATTCTGATAAGGATAATGAAAAGTTATATTATGATTTTATCCGTGTAGGCTTAAAGGTTATTTTGGGCTATGGAGAACCTCTTTTTAGAAGCAAAAAATATATCAATAAAACACTTATGGTTACAGGTAAAGAGTATTTAGATGAAGCTTTACAGCAAGGTCGTCCAATAGTTTTTATGGCCCCTCATGCTTGGGCAATTGATCATTGTGGTTTATATTTATCATCGTCTGGAATTCCAATGTGTACAATGATGCATACTTCTAAAAATATTGTATATGATTGGTTTATGAATTCTATGCGTATGAAATTTGGTGGAAAGATATATGAAAGGGATTCTGGAATTAGAACGATTTTCAAGGCTTTGAAAGACGGATATCATTCATTTTTTTTGCCTGATCAAGATTTAGGTCGTGAGAGTTCAGTTTTTGTTCCTTTTTTTGGAAAAATGAAATCATCATTAATAACAATTCCTAAGTTAGCAAAACTAAGTAATGCAGTAATTCTTCCTATGTTTAGTTGTTACAATGAAAAGTATCATAAATATGAGTTGGTTTTTGATGAATATTTTAAGAATTATCCAACAGGCAATATTGAAAACGATGTATTAACAATGAATCAATCTATTGAAAAACTTATTTTAGGGCGAGAGGAACAATACATGTGGTTTTTAAAGATATACAAAACCACTGAAAAGGAAGGAGATCCCGGATCCTATTAGACAATGTAATACTTGTTTATTTGTAGGCTAGTTACTTATTTATATTGAGATAATAACGCTCGTAAGATATAATTACGGGCGGATTTTTTGTTAGATGGTCTAACATCCAGTTTTTGACGATTTCCTACGATAAAGTTTTTCTCTGCACCGTATATGGAAACTGGTCCAACCACAGGTATTAGGTAAGAACATGTTTTTTGAAAAGATTGTTGCAGCTCCTGCAGATCCTATTTTAGGATTAACTGATGAATTTAAGAATGATACTCGTGCCGATAAGATTAATCTCGGCGTTGGTATTTATAAAACTAACGAAGGTAAGACTCCAGTTCTTAACTGCGTTAAAAAGGCTGAAGAAATTATTTTTAAGAATGAAACAACTAAGAGCTATTTACCAATCGTTGGTACACCAGAATACGGTTGTTTAGTTCGTGAGTTAGTTTTAGGTAAGGATTCTGAAATTATTGCTAATGATCGCGCTCGTACATGCCAGGCTCCTGGTGGTACAGGTGCACTAAGAATTGGTGCTGATTTCTTAAAACAACAGAATGTTACTGCTAAAGTTTGGATTTCTGATCCAACTTGGGCTAACCATTTCCAAGTATTTGGTAAAGCAGGTATTGAAACTGCAAAATATTGTTACTACGATAAAGCTACTCATGGTTTAGATTTCGAAGGTATGAAGGCTTCATTAAAATCTGCTAATGCAGGTGATGCTGTGCTCCTTCATGCATGTTGTCATAACCCAACTGGTATTGATCCAACACCAGCTCAGTGGGAAGAATTAGCTAAGCTTTGTGCGGAATTAAAGCTTTTACCTTTCTTTGATTTTGCTTATCAAGGTTTTGGTAATGGTATAGAAGAAGATGCTTTTGGTGTACGTACTTTCTTAAAGTATAACCATGAAGTTCTCATTGCAAATTCTTTCTCTAAGAATTTTGGTTTATACAATGAACGTATTGGTGCATTAACAATAGTATCAGCTGACAAGGAAACTGCAGATCGCGTATTCTCTCAGATGAAGATTGCTGTACGTGCTAACTTCTCTAATCCACCAGCTCATGGTGCTTTAATTGTTACTACTGTTCTCTCTAATCCTGAATTACGTGCTATGTGGGAACAAGAAGTTAAAGATATGCGTGATCGTATTAAGACTATGCGTGAACTATTTGTATCAAAACTTTCAAAGCTTGGTGTTAAAACTGATTTTAGTTTTATTTCTAAGCAGTATGGTATGTTCTCATTCTCAGGACTTGACAAGGATCAGGTTGCTAGATTAAAGCAAGAATTTGGTATTTATATTGTTGGTAGTGGTCGTATTAGCGTTGCTGGTATTACTACAAGCAATATTGATCCACTTTGTGCTGCATTAGCTAAAGTTCTTTAATAAGTCTGTATAAATAGATTGTGTTATTGCGTGAGGTTGTTTAATCTCACGCAAAATAAAGACTCCGAAAGGAGTTTTTTTATTTTGTGTGCAAAATTTTTCATTTGGATAAAATTGCTTTCAAACATCTTAATTTTTTTGTAATGTTCAATATTTTTTCCTAAACAGTAATGGTTTTGATCTAAAAACAATTTTATTGATAATTTCGAGTTTTTTACCTAAAAATTAATGTTTTTTGCTAAAAATTGAAGAATTATCAGTTATATTTGTACTATTTTGGT
Source organism: uncultured Enterobacterales bacterium (assembly GCA_964615195.1). Classification (GTDB taxonomy): domain Bacteria; phylum Pseudomonadota; class Gammaproteobacteria; order Enterobacterales; family Succinivibrionaceae; genus HGM20899. The sequence goes on along the minus strand of CAZTNG010000021.1, from coordinate 10,247 downwards.
TATTTATATAAATTTTTATTCTATATACTTAAGTGAAATATATTTCTTTATGTAAAAAATCTTAGTTATTAAGGGTTTTAAATTTGACTAATAGTTATCTCGCCTTTAAAATGATAAAACTAACTGATCTCCATCTTGTTATTGTTTATTTATGATTATGATGGTTTGGCTCACGTATTCGGGTAACACCGAACTTTATTATATAGATTTTAAATGACTGCAAAGATTTTCGACACAAGGATTAAAGAAATTATCCCTTTATTACCACCTGTTGCATTGGCTGAAAAGTTCCCTTGCTCTGATATAGCCGCTGACACTGTAATTAAGGGTCGTGAAGCAATTCATGACATTTTATTTAGTAAGGATGACCGTTTGGTTGTAATTACTGGACCATGTTCTATTCATGATGTTAAATCAGCAATGGAATACGCTGAACGCTTAAATAAGCTTCGCGTGAAGTATGCTGATACTCTTGAAATTGTTATGCGAGTTTACTTCGAAAAGCCTCGTACAACAGTAGGTTGGAAAGGATTAATTAATGATCCGTATATGGATAATTCTTTTGACATCAATGCTGGTTTAAAAATTGGTCGTGAACTTTTGTTGAAGATCAATGAAATGGGTATGCCTGTTGCTACTGAATACTTAGATGTATTAACACCTCAGTATCTTGATGAATTTGTTTCTTGGGTCGCAATTGGTGCAAGAACTACTGAATCACAAGTACATAGAGAATTGGCTTCTGGAACTTCAGCTCCTGTTGGATTTAAGAATGGTACAGATGGTACTGTTAAGATTGCAATTGATGCTTTACAGTCAGCGCATGCTCAACATACTTTCCTTTCAGTAACTAAGTTTGGTCACAGTGCAATAGTTAAGACTTTAGGTAACGAAGATGCTCATATTATTCTTCGTGGTGGTAACCATGGTCCTAATTATAGTAAGGAACATGTTGAATCTGCAGCAGCAGCTTTAGCGAAAGCTGGTTTACAGCCTAAGGTTATGGTAGATTTTAGCCATGCAAATAGCAGTAAGCAATTTAAGAAGCAGATGGAAGTTGGTACTGATATCTCTAATCAGCTTGCAGCTGGTTCGGATGCAATTTTTGGAGTAATGATTGAAAGCCATTTAGTTGAAGGCCGTCAAGATCTCCGTGAAGGTTGCTCACAGGATTTAACATACGGGCAGAGTATCACTGATGCATGTATCGGTTGGGATGATACTGAAACGCTACTTTCGCAGCTCTCAGATGCTGTAAAGGCACGTCGTAACGCCAAGTAATTAGTATATAGGGGGCGTAAGCCCCCATTTTTTTAACGGATTAGGAGATTTTAGAATGGTTCGTTATTCTCTAAATAAAGACAAAATCAAAATTTTATTATTAGAGGGCGTTGATCCAAGTGCAGTTGATTGCTTTACCAAAGCAGGCTACACCAACGTTGAGTATCTTAAAAAAGCTTTAGATCATGATGAGCTCATTGAAAAGATTAAGGATGTACATTTCATTGGCATTCGTTCACGAACTCATTTAACTGAAGAAGTTTTATCTCATGCTCATAAGCTTTGCGCAATTGGTTGTTTCTGTATTGGTACTAATCAGGTAGATTTGGTTGCTGCTCGTAATCGTGGTATTCCTGTATTTAACGCTCCATATTCTAATACTCGTTCAGTTGCTGAATTAGTAACTGGTGAATACTTACAGTTAATTCGTACTGTTCCAGCTAAGAATGCATTATTGCATAGTGGTGGTTGGGATAAGAATGCAAAGGGTTGTTTTGAAGCTCGTGGTAAAACTCTTGGTATCGTAGGCTATGGCCATATTGGTACTCAGGTTGGTATTATTGCTGAAGCTTTAGGTTTGCACGTTGAGTTCTATGATGTTGAAAACAAGCTTGCTTTAGGTAATGCTCAACAGGTTGAAACAATGGAAGAATTGTTTGCTCATGCTGACATTATTACTATGCATGTACCAGAAACTGCAGATACTAAGAATATGATTAACGCTAAAACTATTTCTATGATGAAAGATGGTGTTATTTTCTTAAATGCGTCACGTGGTACTGTAGTTGATATTGATGCTTTAGCTGCAGCTTTAGAAAGTGGTAAGGTAGCAGGTGCGGCTTGTGACGTTTACCCAACTGAACCTGCAAAGAATGGTGATCCATTCACTTGTCCATTGCAGAAGTTTGAAAATGTTATTTTAACACCTCATATTGGTGCATCAACTCTTGAAGCGCAAAAGAATATTGGTATTGAAGTAGCAACTAAGCTCGCTTTATATTCAGATAATGGTTCAACTTTAACAGCTGTTAATTTCCCTGAAGTATCTCTTCCTGTTCAAGGTAACGTTAGTCGCTTGTTGCATGTTCATCAGAATATTCCTGGCGTTATTAATAAGATTAATAAAGTATTTGCTGACTTCAATGTCAATGTTGCGGCTCAATATCTCCAAACTACACCTGAAATTGGTTATGTAGTTATGGATGTACATACTGATGATGCAACAGATATTCTTCATGCAATTAAGCAGATTGAAGGTACATTAAAGTCTAGAATTTTACTTTAATTTAGACTTAAATATCCTAAAAGGTGCAATTTCAAATGATTATTGCACCTTTTCTTTTTTATAAATACTTCATTCTATAATGTGATTTTAGAGATTTGCTTCAAAATCTAATTACTTGTTGCTAGTTTATTTATTTTATTTGAAGTAGTCTTGCTACGTATAAGATTAAATATAAGGCTTAATTATTATGCAAAGCTTTTTCAAAGTTATTTTTGTACTTTGCAGTGTATTTTGGGTATCTGAAGCGCAATGTGCTTGGAGAACAAATGTTGCCTATTCAACAGTGTCTGAGCATAAGGTTGAAATTTTAGAGGCTGTGATGTTTGATAATGGTTTTTATGATAAAACTATTATCAAAGTTGGCTGTCGCTATTCATATCCTACTCCATCAATTTATATTAAGTTTCCGGCTTTGACTACAAATTTAATGATTCCTTCTGAGCCGGCTTATGTCTATTTTTCTAGTGAACTTAAAAAAATCGATTCTGGGTACAAGGTCGGCGCGTTAGTAGGTGCCGGGGATTCTGTTATTGTTCCTGTTGGTAACGAGGAACAGGAGCGTTTGTTAGAAGATATTTATATTATGTTCTCTGATGTTGAGGATAATGGGGCATACATGAAGTTTGTTCAAGGTAGGCATGTGTTTACTTATGCGTTAAATCTAGAAAATTTCACACGTTCTTATTATTTGGCTAAAAGTACTTGTGCTAATATAGCTCAAGAAGATTCAGCTTTTTAAAATAAATAAAATTATTTTACTTTTGGTATATCCTTCCAATTGGTAGTATAGGCAGGAGATAGCATTCCTTGGTGCGAAACTCCTTTTTGTACATCTATTCCTTGTGCAGCAAAATATACTGTATTATGTTTTTTTGCATTAATAGTATCTAAGACTTGCATCAATTTTTGGCGTTTGGCATCGGTAATAGGATCATCTGTTGTAAATAAATCTGATTGGTAAGTACCATCAGTTGTAAGATCCTGCAATATGACGCCAGCTTTGTTGTAATAAAAATTTGGTCGATAAATTTTTGTCAAAAGATATTGCGTAGCTTTTAGTAATATTTCTGTGTCGTTTATAGGTTTATCAAATGTAAAAGAAATACTATTACTATATTGTTTTTCATACATATTATGGAAATTAGTTCTAATAAATATTCCAATGTTGCGAGTATATTGTTTTTCTTCGCGTAGTTTTTGCGCAACAGCTACTGTAAATCCAGCAATCGCTTCACGGAGTTGATCAAATGATGTAAGTTTTTGACCAAAAGTTCGACTCCACATCATTTGTTTTTTTGCTTTTGGGATGTCCTCTAACTCAAGGCAAGGAATGCCTTGCAGTTCCATAACAGTTTTTGCAACAGTTACATTGTAATTAAAGCGTATAAGATCAAGATTACATCTTGATAAATCAAGAGCAGTGTTTAATCCAAGATCATCTTTTAATTTTGTACTGAGTGCTTTACCTATGCCCCAAACTTCTTCTAAAGGAGTCCTTTTAAGTAAATCTATTCGCTCTGCTTCTGTATCAATAGTTAATACTCCACCAATATTAAAGTTCTTTTTAGCACCATAATTTGCAATCTTCGCTAGAGTCTTTGTAGGGCCTGCTCCCACACATACGGGAATTCCAGTGTCTCGAATAGTTTGGAAGTGAATTTTTCCACAATAGTCAAATATATTATATTTTTTACTAAAGCCTGTTAGATCTAGAAATGATTCATCAATACTGTAGTTTTCAAGAGATGGACAAAAGTCCTCTAATGTAGAGGTTACTCTGTTTGATATGTCTAGATATAAAGGAAAATTAGTACTAAATGTTGCTATTTTGTAATGTTTTACTAGATCTTTTATTTGATAAAATGGCGTTCCCATTTTAATGCCAAGAGCTTTAACTTCATTTGAGCGAGAAATAACACAACCATCATTATTTGAAAGTACTAATACAGGTTTGTGTTTTAGATCAGGTCTAAATAAACGCTCGCAGGATACAAAGAAATTGTTGCAATCAACTAAGGCAAAATATTTACTCGGCATAATATATCCTAAATATTTACAGTAAAACTAGGGATTATATTTATTGGAATGTTAATGATATCATTATTTTATCAAAGTTCTAATAATTACCTTATTTATGATATTAAGGTGGAGTCTAAGCATAATAAAATTTATTGCATTTAGAAAGCTAATAAGTGATTTTTTTATTAAATATAGCCATAGTCTTTTAATATAACGACTATGGCTTTTTATGTACAAAATTAAATTTTAATTGCCAAAGAAATATAGCGCAAGTATTGCTAAGGTAAAGCACACTATACTTATGAAGCCACCAGCTTTAAGCATATCACTGTTTTTAATATAACCTGTAGCATAAGCTAGTGCGTTTGGTGGAGTGCTGATTGGTAAGCTCATCCCAAAAGATAAGGTAATTGCAACAACCATTAGTACCATAGGTATACTATAACTACCTGAAATATCTATATTAGCAAATACAGCTATTGTAATTGGTATCATTAAATTTGCTGTGGCGGTAGAGGAAATGAAGTTTGAAACAATCCAGCCAATTAAACAAATTACAACAATTATTGTAAAGTTATTAAATTGAGAGTAATCTACGATATTCGCCAAAATTGCTGCTAGGCCTGTTGCCCCAAGTGCATCACCAAGTGCTATACCACCAGCGACAAGCCAAATAACATCCCAATTCATTGTCTTAATATCTGATGCTTTTATAATACCTGTGCTTGAGAATACTAGTAATGGAATTAAAGCTACTACATAGCTATTTATACCATGCCATCTTTCTGTCATCCACATTAAAATGGTAAGTGCAAATGTTGCGTAAACAACTATCGATTGCCAATCTGATGCAAATTTAGATTCAATATTAATCCGAATTTCTTTACCTTGAAAAGGGAACATCCAATTAAGTATTATCCAACTTAGAAATATGCATATTGCAGCTATTGGAAAACCAAAGATCATCCACTGTAAAAAACCAATAGAGTTTTCATTAGTTAGATAGCTAAGTGCAATGGCATTTGGCGGAGTGCCTATAGGTGTTGCTATGCCACCAATATTAGCCGAAAATGGTACGCTTAGTACTAACCCTTTAATTCCTTTGTCATGACTATCTATTACTGCTAAAACTGGTGCTACCATGGCAAGCATCATTACAGTGGTAGCTGTATTACTCATGAACATACCAAATATTGCAGTGATACACATTAGTCCGAGCATTACGGCTTTAGGTTTTGTACCAAAAGGCTTTAGCAAAATACTAGCTAGATTTATGTCTAGTTTATATTTAGTTGCTCCAATTGCTAGAGCGAAGCCTCCTAAAAATAAAATAATAATAGGTGAGCTAAAGCTGTGTAAAATATCTTTATATTTTACTAAATGATCGCTATCCACTGCTAATAAAGCTTCTTTAAGTGGGGTAAAAGCAGAATCAGAAATTAAGAAAGCCAATGCACCCATTATTACCAAAGATGTAGCATATACCGGAATTGGTTCTAATAACCAACTTAGAGCTGCTGCTACAAATATAACAAGCAGTATGTGTTGTACTGGGGATACGGATATAACATTAGGAAAAAGGAATGGTAAGCAACCTGTAGCAATACAGGCTACAACTATTAGAAAAATACTTAAAATTCGCATACTTATACTACAGCCATAATTTTAGAATCAGAGTTTATTATTCATTAGATAATAGCATTGAAATAATTTGTAAATATAAAATAATGTAAAATTGATTATTTGTTTGTGATGTATACGAAGTTACACTAGCTATGCTTTTTTATTTTGAAAGGCTTGAGAAAATTAATGACTCAAAATTACTACTTGGAAAATATCGTAAAAGTTAGCCCATTAACGCTCTAGAATCTCTTTAAAAACATGTGTTGATTTTTTAGAAAATTTTTAAGAAATTTATTTTTGAGTTCTAAATAAGGTTAAATCCTTTAAATACAAGGATTTAAACCTCTTTTTGTAATATAATGTGTTTCGTCAAAAAACAGGTTTGTACTCATACTATGGGCACAAGACTTGGTGCACAAATATTCAATTTATATAAAAACAAACTAGGAAAATTTTTATATAATAGTTGAAAATTAAAAAATGGAGATATAAACCTATAAGGTAATAATTAATTTATAGTTAATTATTAAGTGGACTTTTTTGTGGAAAACTCCAAGTTTAACTAAGAGTATTTAGTTTATTGAGTGTTTAGAGTACTCTTTGAATGAATTTATTCCAACCATTAGTTGAATAATTTAGATTTAAATGATGTGTTGTTAGATATACAACAGTTAATATTGAATACAAATTGTATACAAAATTTGAATTACTACCAAAGTAATTTAAAATTTCTTTGATTTGAAAGTTTTCTACTAAATAAAGTCATACCTCGTAAATCAATAGGTATATTTTTTAAAGAGTTTTTAGTTAATCGCTTAGTTATTTACTGATAGCGATTAACTACCGAGTATATTTTCACGGTATTAAAAGTTTAAAGGTCATTATATGAATAAACAACAATTAGCTAGCAAAATTTGGGAATCTGCTAATAAGATGCGTTCTAAAATTGAAGCTTCTGATTACAAGGATTTTATTCTTGGTTTTATTTTCTACAAGTTTCTGTCAGAGAATGAACGAAAGTTCTTAATTAGTAATGATTATGAAGATTCTCAAATTGAAGCACTTTGTGAAGAAGAAAATGATGATGTTGTTTATTTACAATCAAATATTGGCTATTTCATAGCATATAAAGACTTATTCTCAACTTGGATTGAGAAAGGTATGGATTTCTCAGTAGATGACGTAAACATTGCTCTTCATTCTTTTAATAGATTTATCAGTAAAACTCATGAAGCTTTATTTGGTAAGATTTTTGATTCACTTCAGAAAAACATCTCTAAGTTAGGTGCATCAGCAAAAGAACAAACAAAAGCAATTAGAGACTTAATGTATGAAGTAAAAGATATTCCGATGGATGGAAAACAAGACTATGACGTTCTAGGATTCATCTATGAGTACTTACTTGAGAAATTTGCTTCAAGTGCAGGTAAAAAGGCTGGGGAATTCTATACACCTCACGAAGTTTCTTTTTTAATGTCTGAAATTGTTGCTCATCATTTAAAAGACAAAGATAAAATTAAAATTTATGATCCAACAAGTGGATCAGGTTCTTTACTTATCAATATTGGTAAGAGTACAAGCAGATACTTAAAAGATAAAAATCAAATAATGTATTATGCTCAAGAGTTAAAAGAGAATACTTATAACTTAACTAGAATGAACCTTGTTATGAGAGGCATCTTACCTCATAATATTGTTACTAAAAATGCTGATACATTAGAAGATGATTGGCCTTTAGATGATGATAACCTAAATGGCTTTTATAAAGGATTGTCAATTGATGCTGTAGTATCTAACCCTCCATATTCACAAGCATGGGAACCGCAAAACAAAGATTCAGATCCAAGATACGTTGAATATGGTTTAGCCCCTAAAACAAAAGCTGATTATGCTTTCTTGCTTCATGACTTATATCATGTTGATGAAGATGGCATCATGACAATCGTTCTTCCTCACGGTGTTTTATTTAGAGGTGGTGAAGAAGGAAAAATTAGAAAGAATCTAATTGAGAAAAACAAAATTGATGCAATTATTGGTCTACCACCAGCAATCTTTTATGGCACAAGTATTCCAACAATTATCTTGGTATTAAAGCATAAAAAATCAAATAATAATGATGATGTTTTAATTATTGATGCATCAAAAGGCTTTATTAAAGACAGTAATAAAAACAGATTAAGACAATCTGATATTAAAAAGATTGTTGATGCTGTAATCAATAGACAATCAATTCAAGGTTACGCTGCTTTAGTATCAAGAGATGTCATTAGACAAAATGATTACAACTTAAATATTCCTCGTTATGTTGATTTAACTGAAAAGGCTGAAACATGGGATATCTATGCAACCATGTTTGGTGGTATTCCTAATTCTGAATTAGATAATTATCAAAACTATTGGGATTCATTATCAGGACTAAAAGATGCTTTATTAGAAAAAACAAATGAAGCATATAGTTCAATTAAAGTTGATTCTTTAAAAGATGCAGTATTTAATCATCAATCAGTAGAATTATTCGAATCAAGCTATAATAATGCTTTTGCAGATATGCAGTCATATCTAAAAGATAACCTTGTAAACAAGGTATTGTCTTTATCAATTCCTACAACAGAAACACAAATCACCAATAATATATTTGATAGATTAAAAGATATCAATTTAGTTGATAGATATTATGTTTACCAAATATTCTCTGATGAATGGAAAAATATAGAAACCGACCTTGAAATTATCCAAACGGAACAATTTGATGCTATTAAAAAAGTTGATCCTAATATGGTTGTAAAAAAGGTAAATGGAAAATTTACCGAAGTACAAGATGGTTGGATTGGTCATATTGTTCCATTTGATATTGTAAAGAAAAACTTCTTTAAAACAGAGGTTGATAATATCTCATCAATGGAGAATAGAATTTCAGAAATTGACTCTAATTTTGAAGAATTGCTAGAAGAGTTTTCTGAAGAAGAAAAGTATTCTGCTACATTCATTTCTGATGATAAAGACAAGTTTGTTATTAAAGAAGTATCAAAAGAAATCAAAAAGAAAGTTGCTGAAATTAGAGTTATAAACATCCTAAAGCAAGTTGAGAAACTTGATAAAGAATCAAAACAATTAAAGAAAGATTTAAAGATAGCATTAAATACACTTGAAACATTAACTAAAGAAAAAATTGAGAATCTAACTAATGATGAATCTTTAGAAATGCTAAATCAGAAATGGATATTACCTATCATTGCGAATATTAGCAAAGTTCCTTCATCAATCATTAACGAGTTCATCTCTAAGTTAGAGTACTTAAAAGATAAATACAAAGTAACTTTTGAAGATGTAGAAAATGAAATATCAGAAACTGAAACTGCTCTGACAGCATCTTTATCTGAATTAACAGGTAATGAATTTGATGAAAAAGGTCTTGAAGAACTTAAAAAGCTATTAGGTGGTGAATAATTATGAAGAAAAAGCCACAAATAAGATTTAAAGGATTTACTGACTCTTGGGAACAGCGTAAGCTCTGTGAGATTTCGCAGAAAGTAAAAGAAAAAAATAAAGTAGAAGAAGTTCAAGAAACTTTTACAAACTCAGCCGAATTTGGAATCATTAGTCAAAAGGATTTTTTTGACCATGATGTTACTAACAAGAACAACTTGAGTTGTTATTATTTAGTCAATAATGACGATTTTGTTTATAACCCAAGAATATCTATATTTGCACCTGTAGGCCCTATAAATAGAAATAAACTTGGAAGAACAGGCATAATTTCTCCACTTTATACAGTTTTTAGAACACATGATATAGAAAATTTATTTCTAGAACAATTTTTTAAAAGTAAACATTGGCATTCTTATATGTACTTAAATGGTGACTCTGGTGCAAGATCAGATCGTTTTTCTATTAAGGATAAAGTTTTTATGGAGATGCCTATTGTTCGTCCTTGCCATGACGAACAAACAAAAATTGGGGCATATTTATCTAGTTTAGATAGAATTATCACTCTTCATCAGCGTAAGTATGAGAAGCTTTTAAACATAAAAAAATCTAT
>CAZTNG010000020.1:24128-26394 GCA_964615195.1 uncultured Enterobacterales bacterium | reverse complement strand
AAGTTTTTTAGATTATTTCAAAATCAGTACTTATCTATAATTGAACAATTTGGGTTTTTAGCTCCCTTTTTATTTGCTAGTTTTAGAACTTCCTATTATACTAACGCACAAATTTTAGAAACATATATATAAAGGTAATTAAGAGTGAAACCTATTGTAAAATCATTTAAGTACGGTAAGCATACCGTTACTTTAGAAACCGGTGCTATGGGTCGTCAAGCTGATGCTGCAGTTATGGCAAGCATGGACGATACTTCAGTTTTTGTAACAGTTTGTGGTGTTAAAGAAGTTGCTGCAGAAGATCGTGATTTCTTTCCTCTAACAGTTGATTATCAAGAACGTACTTATGCGGCTGGTAAAATACCTGGTGGTTACTTTAAGCGTGAAGGTAGACCGTCAGAAGGTGAAACTTTAATTGCTCGTTTAATTGACCGTCCTATTCGTCCATTATTTCCTGATGGCTTTACAAATGAAGTACAGATTATTGTAACTGTTGTTTCAGCTAATCCAGAAATTCCAACAGATATAATTTCTTTAATTGGTACAAGCGCTGCTTTATCAATATCTGGAATTCCTTTTAATGGTCCTATCGGTGCTGCTCGTGTTGGCTATATCGATGGCAAATATGTGTTAAATCCTGTTAATTCTGAACTTCCTGTAAGCCAATTAGATTTAGTAGTTGCTGGTACTGAACAAGCTGTATTAATGGTTGAATCAGAAGCTAAGATCCTTCCTGAAGATACAATGCTTGGTGCTGTTATGTTTGGTCATGAACAGATGCAAACAGTTATCAACAATATTCGTGAATTCGCACTGGAAGTTAATAAGAAGCCTTGGGATTGGCAGCCTCCAGTAGTTGATACTGAATTAAAGGCAAAGATTGCTGCTATTGCTGAAGAAAAGCTTGGTGCTGCATACAGAATCACTGATAAGTTAGCACGTCAGAATGAAGTTGCTGCTTTAAAGAAGGTTGTTGTTGAACAGCTTAAGACTGAAGCAGAAGCTGCAGGTGCTGAATTTAAAGAATTTAAAGTAACTGAATATTATCATGCTCTTGAAAAGCAGATCGTTCGTTCACGTGTTTTAGCTGGTGAACCACGTATCGATGGCCGTAACACAAAGATGGTACGTCCATTAACAGTTGGTACAGGTTTACTTCCACGCGTGCATGGTTCTGCATTGTTTACTCGTGGTGAAACTCAAGCAATGGTTACTTGTACATTAGCAAGTGAAAGAGAAGCTCAGACCATTGATGAATTATGTGGTGAACGCGTAGATCGCTTCATGCTTCATTATAATTTCCCTCCTTATTGCGTAGGTGAAATTGGTCGTGTTGGTTCACCAAAGCGTCGTGAAATTGGTCATGGTAGATTAGCTAAGCGCGGTGTAAGTGCTGTACTTCCTTCAAAAGAAGAGTTCCCATATACAATTCGTGTAGTTTCAGAAATTACCGAATCTAACGGTTCAAGCTCTATGGCTTCTGTTTGTGGTTCTTCTCTTGCTTTATTTGATGCTGGTGTTCCATGTAAAGCTGCTGTAGCAGGTATTGCAATGGGCCTTGTAAAAGAAGGCGAACGTTATCAGGTTCTTACAGATATTTTAGGTGATGAAGATCATTTAGGCGATATGGACTTTAAGGTTGCTGGTACAACAACTGGTGTTACTGCTTTGCAGATGGACATCAAGATTGAAGGCATCACAAAGGAAATTATGCAGGTTGCATTAAAGCAAGCTCATGAAGCTAGAATGCATATACTTTCAGTTATGAATAAGGCTATTCCTGCTCCAAGAGAAGATGTTTCTGAATTTGCTCCTCGTATTCACCTCATGAAGATTAATCCTGATAAGATCAAGGATGTTATTGGTAAGGGTGGTTCTGTTATAAGAGCACTTTGTGAAGAAACAGGTACAACTATTGATTTATCTGATGATGGTACAGTTAAGATTGCAGCAACTAATGGTAGTAAGGCTAAAGAAGCAATTAAGCGTATTGAAGCTATTACAGCAGATGTTATTGTAGGTACTATTTATCACGGTACAGTTACTAAGATCACTGATTTTGGTGCATTTGTGAATATCCTTCCAAACAAGGATGGTTTAGTTCATATTTCTCAAATTTCATACGATCGTGTAGCAGATGTAAATGAATATTTAACTGTTGGTCAAGAAATTGATGTTAAGGTTTTAGAGATAGATCGTCAGAATCGCATTAAGCTTTCAATAAAGGCTCTTCTTGAAGCTCCTGTTGCTGAAGAAAGTGCTGAAG
>CAZTNG010000020.1:0-24028 GCA_964615195.1 uncultured Enterobacterales bacterium | reverse complement strand
TGCTGAAGAAAGTGCTGAAGCTCCAGTTGCTGATGATGTAGAAGAAACAGTATCATCTGAAGTAGAAACTTTGGAAGTTGCTCAGGAAGAAAATAAGGAAGAAGTTCAGGCAGATGTTGCTGAAGAAGCTCCTAAGGCTCCTAGAGTAGCAGGTGCTGATTCTATGCAAAATGTTGTATCAGAAGAAGCTACTGAACCAGAACCTAAGTAATAAAGATTGTTAAGTCGCTTTGATTTGCGACTTAACTATTTAAGTCTGTTTGATTTTTACCGTTTAGACTTAAATCAAACATTTAAGAGACCTAAAATTTATATTTTAGGTCTTTTCTTTACATTATTAGGCCTAATATTATCGATAATCTAGTTTTATAATCCATTTAGCTATCCTAAAATTATTATTACAATATCTCTCTAATGATTTAGACAGTTTGCTTTAAGTATAATATTTTATCATGTTATAGGGATACTGTTATGAGTAGAATATTGTATATACTTTTTATTAGCAGTTATTGATAATATACAGTATTTTATTATTTTTAATGAAAATTCTAAAAAATAAACCGGTTTTAATTAAGCCGGTTTATTAGGTTAATGATAGATATAATTGATTTTAATCTTCAGAATGGGCAATCCATTCTTTGGCCATTAGTTCGATATCTTCTTTGGTGATGGCTCCACCTGTAAAGCCTGCTTTATGTACAAATGTAGCTGTCTTAATACCTACTAGTTTGTTTAATTCCTCAAATTCTTTGCCTCTCCAAGATTTTGGGGCAGAACATCTATTAACAAATCTAGATGCAAGAGAACCTGGTAGTGATTGTAAGCGGTAGCCTGTTTTATTATGATCAGGGTACATTGCAAGTTTGCAATTTGTAAATATATCCCAATTATTTAGAACTGATTCAAACCATGGGAGTTTATTATCCAAACGCAATATTTCTGAACCATCATAGCTTTCTATAACTTTTTGTTCGTCTCTAGCATTTTTTAAAGTGTTTTCAAAAACATTTTTATATAGAACACTTATAGCTTTAACAGTATTCATAAATGCTGAAAATTGTTCTTCGTCGGTGCCTTCTGGAACATTTTGCATGGCTACAAGGTATGGAATAACAGGAATCTGCATGTAGAATTGATTTAAGGTGTTATATATTTTATTATCTTCATGATGTAGACCACAAAGTTCTTCTGTGTATGAATCTAGTTGTCCATTATCAGTAAGATCTGTATATTGCATTAACTTTCTATCAATGGTTGCCCAGGCATTGTTAATAATTTTTTCATCAAGTTGCTTGAGATCTTCTTTGTTTTCTGCAATTTTTAAAAGTAATTGTTTACCAAAGTATTTCCAAATAAGACCTGCAGTAGCGTATTTAATACCATTCGAGCGACTAAGTGTAAATTCTTTTGGATGATGGTCAAAATGCTTGTCTAAATCAAATTTTCCAGATACATCTATTACGTAGTCAGCTTTTTCTAAGACACTAGGATCTCGCGATCTGATAAATTGAGTATTTGCATCTAAAAGTAAAAAGATTACACTAGCTGTAATTTCATCAGCATGAAATGAACCATTATGAGTAGCGATAAGCATATTTCATTCTCTTTATATAAAAATAACTTCAAAGCATTAAACTTAAGTTTGATTGTTAAATTCTATCATTATTAAAAAAATACACTACTATTTTTAATAAATAGTTCTTTATATTGAATAGTAAAAAGCTATCTAAAAATTTTAGATAGCTTTTATACAATGTTTTAAATATTAAGATTGTTACTTAACATATCCTAAAATTTCTAGAGATAAATGCTCATTAATATTTGCTAAATTAAGTGCACAGGTAGATTTTAAGTTTAGCTTCCATGTGCCTTGGGCATTAACATTTTCTTGATAGAATGCATTAGTATTCATGAATAAAGTTTGATTAATCAAGGTGTTATCGTAAGCATAGTTCCAATATGAAAGATACGGTTTAACAATACTTTGCGTATTATTTGGAGAGTATAATTCTATTTGAGTGTAAGCAAATGCTTTATATAATCTCTGTAATTGATCATCTGTTCTAGGTATATCATCTTTAGGTGTATATTCTGATATAAACGTATTACAAAATTCAGGAGCTGTATCGTCTTGAATATAACTATATCCTAGCATATCGAAGTTTACAGTTTCGATCTCTACATTTGTAGTAAGTGGAGTTTTTGAATTATCAGAATTAACTATCTGTAAATCTGTGAAGGTACATTCGTATTCATCACTGCTATTAGCAGTTTTAACGCAATTTGGGGTCGAACCATTAACAATTTTCTGAGGTAGTGCTTTTCTAGTTTTACAATTGCTATCGTTTTCACAATTAAGAGCTAAGTTTACTGCTGCACTAGCATCTGCAAAGCCAAACCCATACCAATTACTAAAATGTACATTTGCAGCATTGGTTACCCAACCAAAATCAGATACGATTATATCATTATCATTTTCTACAACTATAGGACCATAATCCATGGAACTTAGAGTTGTATTATTACGAGCAGTTTTTGCAAGAATATATTTTATTTGTGGAACTGTAAAGTTTGGATTTATTTGTTTCAATAAAGCTACGATACCTGCAATTGATGGACTAGCTGCTGAAGTTCCATCCATGTTTGTGGTATAAGTACATGTTTTATCAATTTCTTTTCTCCATTTGCCATCAGGTGAATCCCATAAATTATCGGCGCTTACATTAAGTTCATCACAGGTATAGTGAGAAAGTAAAGATACTATGCCGAAGGATTGTTTCGTAGAAGGGGCTTCGTCAGAGGCTTTTGAAGTTCCTCCGCCTAGTCCTGCTATCCACAGATTACTTCCTGTAGATGAGTAAGAAGATTTAATACCTTGATTATTCATTGCACCTACATGAATAATTGAATAATGTCGTGCTATATCGTCTGTTTGTTTAAATTGGCAATCAGTAGCCATAATGTTTAAGCATGGCATAGTTTCACCTTGTGGATATGAGCAATTATTATCAGAAGAACATAAAGTTTGATCGGTAAATTCATTTCCCTGAGCATGTATTATAGGAATGTTCTTTTTATAAATTGCATCAAATAATTGAGCTTGAGAAGAGTTTGCTTCACCGTAAATATCTAAACCAAAACTTGCATTTACTAAATTTATTTCATCTGATGATGATATAAATTGAAGGGATAATAATGTATCAGTATGCATATTTAAAGAAGTTAAGTTTGCATTAAATGCTTCGCCTCTAATGCCACCATTATTTCCACTTGCACCTATAATACCTGCGACGCTCGTTCCATGTGCATCAGAAAAATCTTTTTCTAATTGTTCTTTCGTTAATTCCTTATTTAATACAATATTAATGGATTCAGGTACTTTTGCTGAAAATAATCTGTCAGAAAGATCTAAATGAAAGAAATCTACATTAGCATCCCAAACTAATACTTTAGTATTTTTACCAGTAATATGGTCACCATTACTATCTGTCATATTCCATGCGGGAATAATATTAAGATCTATGCCCGCAACAGCTTCTGTTGTCATGTCCATGTATTTACTACCTTGGCCATCATTATAAATGTGCCACTGATACTTAACCAAATCATCCTTGGAGTTTAGCTCAATGTTTTTAGTAGTAACATTATTGTTGGTATCGGTTATAGTTAGTTCTTCAGCAATAGGAAAAGAAAGAGAATGTTCATTAGTTAGGTTACTTACGTCGAAGGTATACTTCCAATTATTATTACTTTCATCAGTAGCTATTACATTACCATATTTAGCTGTAATGCTTTTGACGTTTGTAGTGGTGATATCATAATTAGTTCCAATTAGGAGGTCGCTTTGATCATTAGCATCAAAGCTTACAGTGGCTTCTTTCTTATCGTCGCTACTGCTACTACTGCCACCACAGCCAAAGGTAAAAAATGAGCTTAGTGAAATGGCAAGAATAATTGCTAAGGGTTTCATTTTGATTGTTTTCATATTATTCACCTGCTATTTCAAAGACTTAGTTAAACCATATTCATAATTAGGTGTTACGCTAATTACGTTAGGAGAGGAAGATAACTCCTTGATGGTATTATCCCATTGAGTGTAATCACTAACTGTTAATTTATACAGGTCAGTTGAGGGTATCTGTTCAGCAGTATAATTAGAAGGAATACAAGTGGTGTTTGGAGTACATAATACAAGAATAGAATCAGTAATTAGGTAATTTTTATTACTATTGCTTTGTACGTAAGCCACAATATTTTTAGGCCTTTCACCGTCAACAACACTTAGGGAACCAACTTCACCAATAGAATTGCCAGTAACTGATTGAGTAGCAACATCATTAGTATTGGAATTGGTTTTAGTATTAACAACATTAAAGCCTTCAATGTAGATTTTGGCATCGTTAGTTTGGATTACATTATCATTTGCAAAGGCAGATGGAAGTAATATGCTACTACAAATGGCTATTGCTAAAAGAGTAATTTTCATATGATTCTCTCCAATATAGATATGTTTTGGATGGTGCTTTCATTATTATGAAATAATATGTCTTTTATTCTAGTTACTGATGTTAGGATTTATACAGAGATATCAATAATTTAGTTTGTTATATGTGATAAATAATTTATTTTATTGTTTTGGTGGAAAATGCTTTATTTAGAAGTATTAACATTGTCACTAATATAGTGAAAATATGATAAAAGTTTCTAATAGTGGTTTATTTATCGTCAATCGTAGTTTTACAAGTACATAGTTGCTAGTTTTAAAAATTGAATTAGTCTATAATTTGCGCAAAATTTTAGGATGAATTATGAACAGCGAAATTATACTTGCTCCCATGGAAGGAGTTTTGGATGCTCCTCTTAGAGGGGTACTTACAGCATTAAACCATTATGATTATTGTGTAAGTGAGTTTATAAGAGTAAATGGGGTTGTATATACAAAAAAAATATTTTATAGAGAGGTTCCTGAATTACGTAATGGTGGATGTACGGCTGACGGAACACCAGTATGGGTACAATTATTAGGTTCAGAACCTGAAATTATGGCCAGAAATGCAAAAGTTGCAGTTGAAGCAGGTGCTTTAGGTATAGATTTAAATTTTGGTTGCCCATCAAAATTTGTGCATCGTTCAAATGGTGGGGCAGCATTATTAAAAAATCCTGTATTGTTAGGTATGATTATTAGAGCTGTGCGTGATGCTTTGCCTGTGAATATTCCTGTTAGTGCTAAAATTCGTTTAGGTTGGGAATCAGAAGAAGAAGCTCCTGAAATTTTTAAACAATGTATAGCAAATGGTGCAGATAAAGTTATTATTCATGCACGCACAAAAAAAGATGGTTATCAAGCAAATACAGTAAAGTGGAAATCTATAGCTGACTTAAAAGCAATGACAGATATACCTGTTGTTGCTAATGGTGATGTAGTAGATTTAGCTTCTGCTCAAAAGTGTCGAGAACTTTCAACTTGTGATAGTCTAATGTTAGGTAGATATGGAGTGGGTATTCCAAATCTAGAAAGAGTTATTCGTAACAATGAAGAGCGTTTTAGCGAAGCAAAGGTTGCAGAGACTGTACTTAATTATATTGATGTTATTTCTCCTTCACTAACAGAGCATTATCAAAAATCTCGAACAAAGCAGTTTTTAGGATACATTCGTTTGGCTTATCCATCACTTAGAGATGTTTTCAAACAGATATGTCATGAAGAATCAATAGAAGGAATTAAAAACATTTTAGTCAGTGTTGCTGAAGAACGTAATCCTTTGTTATCTACAGAACCTAAAAATTGTTGAAGAAATGGTAATATAAAAGATAATGTGAATAAGAAACAGTAATTTTAAAACTGTCCATTAATACCATAATGTAGTGCATTTCATGGTCTCTGATATGATTTCTATTAAAATACCCTAAATAAGGATGCTTACGTTTTGAAGCAGCGTCCTCTACTTCTTTTTTAAAAAAATTAAAATTGTTCTGTGGATAAATAATATACTTTATATAAGATAAGATTTATGTAGTGATAGTGCTAACAAAAACAATAGTGGGCAAATAAATTGATGGTCGTGTTTTTAATTACAGGCATGAAAAATATATAAATAACAGAATAGTAATCAGTTATCAATTACCAATAATACTTTAAATACCATTGGAAATTTTACATATATATTATCCTAAAAAATTTAGGATATTTATATTTTGCGCATATTGTTTGCAGGTTCGAAATTCTTTAAAAAATGCATGTATTTTACAGATTTAGCTCTTGTATCGCACATTTGATCAGCAACAGTATCAAGTAGTTTTTTACCACTTTGCATTCCTTTAATAAGCATAATGTCATAACCAGATTGCACAATATTGTACATTATTGGGCCTGAAATGTTCGTTGATGCGTCAGCTTCTAACAATATTGCATTTTGGATACTTTGAGCAAAGCGTCTAAGTGCATTAGCAACAATTTTGTCTTCGTTTAGTTCAGAAATCCAATTACTAACGTTATCTGGTATACCATCATCATCACTGTCAGTACTAATTAATTGCGATTTATCAATATGTAAAGCTTGTTCTTCAATTGTTGTTGAGTATAAATTAATTGCTACATTATCTTCAGTTTTTGGTTCAGATTCTATTTTTGATGAACAGCCAAAAAGTAAAGAAGCTGTTACTGAAAAAATTAGTAAAAAGCTGTTGGTCATAGTTGTTTGTAGCATTGCATAGCCTTAGTTATGAACTTATTATATTTATTTAGTCTAGTGGTGGTATTAAGCTGTTTTTCTTCGAGAATATTTAAGAGTTCTTTCCCATATAGATTACCTGATACTTGGAATAATAATTTTGACTTCTGAGTTAAATATTCATTATTTATTTCAATATCTGTACAAGGTAAGTTTTCATCACTTAACAAAATTTCTTGTAAGTGGAAAACATATTCAAGTGCAAATTGTTTTTGATCATTACTTATGTGTAATTGTGAAATAAACAATTCTACATCATCTCTTATGCCATTATTATTACTATCTATGCCTTTTATAGCGTCATATTCAATACGACTTAAACTTAGATTCAATTTATCAATTGACTGTTGCTGTATGGAGCTACAGGAAATTAATAATGGAGTTAAAACTATGCAGGCTAAATTTAGTATTTTTACAGTCATTTAGGTGAAATTCTTCAATATTTTCAAGCGTGGAAAATATCACTTTTATTAAGGTGATGCAATAGGTTAAGAATATTTATTTTCTAAAAATTTTTGTAAGAAGGTTATAAGTTAAAAAATGGGTATAAACTTGTTTTTTTAAGGTTAAAAAATTAGAATAATAACTAGAAATTATTTGTTAAAAATTAATAAGGGTGATAAAGATGGAACCAAAAGGAACATTAATGCTTCGTACAATGTCAATGCCAGCAGATGCAAATCCAAATGGAGATATTTTTGGTGGTTGGCTTATGTCGCAGATGGATACTGCTGGAGCTATAATGGCTTATGAAATGTGTAGAGGAAAAGTTGTAACAGTAGCTGTTGACCAAATTACCTTTAAAAATCCTGTAAATGTGGGTGATGTTGTCTGTTGCTATTGCAGTTGTATTCACATAGGTCATACATCAATAAAGATTCAGTTAGAATTATGGGCCAGAAAAAATACAAGTGAGCGTATTACTCGCGTTAAAGTAACTGAGGCTGGATTTACTTATGTAGCCGTTGATAATAATGGGCAAAAGCGTCCATTACCTCAGTATTTAATAGATAATAAGGAAGAAATCCTTACGCGTGGGTATTTAGAATAAATTATACATTAGTTAGTTTTATACAAAATTAGTTTACACCAATAATTATACCAAAAATTGCAAATACACTAGCTGCAATACTATTTCTAAAATATTTTGATGAAGCAAAAGGTTTTGCTAAATAATATCCCATTAGAATAAGGGCGGATGCGCTTATTGCAGATCCAATTGTAAAGCTAGTAGCTAGACCTGTTGGAATTTCAGTCCCATGTGCAAGTCCGTGAACAAAAGCCATTACAGGTAATATATATACACTAAATTTTATGTATTTTTTTGTAAAGAGTAAAAATACCAATCCTAATAAGCTAAATGCTACTGTATATTCAAGAGTAGCATTTGCGTGAATTAAGCTGCCAGCAAAAATCCCCATAACTAGACCAAGTATAACAGATGATAGAGATAGTATCTTTTTATTAGTAATACTTAAAATAATGCCTGCAACAACAAACATACATAAATGATCGATACCTGTAATTGGGTGAGCAATTCCCTCTATAATTCCTAATTCTTCATTGGCTAAATGTCCAATATGAGCTTGAGCTGATAAAGGCAAAAGTGCAATAGATAATAAAAGTAGTGATTGTTTAATTTTCATGATAAATCCTAGTCTTTGATAAGAATACAATAATTAATCCATAAAGCATTCTTTATGCCATTCCGCAATAGAAGGATAAGCCTTATAAGTTTTTAATATAAAATATATATAAATCATTATTAAATAGGTTATTTATATATATTTGAAAAGTTTTGTTAGCAGAAGATACTGAGGTATCAAATAATTAAAGCCTTAAAATTGTGATTTATGTGTAAAATTTGGTGTTTATGCACTGTTTTTGTGCTTTTTCAATAATTAATAAAAATATTAGAATTTTATTAATAGTTTTTTAAAATTACATTTAATTTACTTTGAATATATTATTATTTTATATAAAAAACTTAATTAATAATAAATGTCTTGATGTGGCACACTAATTGCTCCTTACTGTATTACAAACATAATACTTTAGCTAATTGGAGATTAAATTATGCTGAAACTTAACAAACTAGTAATGGCTCTTACAATGTCTACTATGCTTACAGCTAGTGCTTTAGCACAAGACGATACTGTAAAAGTAGGTGTATTACATTCTCTTTCAGGAACAATGGCTATATCGGAAACATCTTTAAAAGATACATTATTGATGCTTATAGATGAACAAAACAAGAAAGGTGGTGTTCTAGGTAAACAAATTGAACCTGTTGTTGTGGATCCTGCATCTAATTGGCCATTATTTGCAGAAAAGGCTAGAGAATTAATTCAGAAGGATAAGGTTGCAGCAATATTTGGTTGTTGGACCTCTGTATCAAGAAAATCAGTTCTTCCTGTCGTTGAAGAATTAGATGGTATATTGTTTTATCCTGTTCAGTATGAAGGTGAAGAATCTTCTAAGAATGTATTCTACACTGGTGCTGCACCTAATCAGCAAGCCATTCCTGCTGTAGACTATTTCTTAAAAGCAGGTGTTAAGCGTTGGGTTCTTGTTGGTACTGATTATGTTTATCCGCGTACTGCAAACAAAGTTCTTGAAGCTTACTTAAAATCTAAAGGATTTACTGATAAAGACTTTATGATTAGCTACACACCTTTTGGTCATTCTGATTGGCAATCAATTGTTTCTGATATCAAGAAATTTGGTGGTGCAGGTGTAAAGACAGCTGTTATTTCAACTATAAATGGTGATGCTAACGTACCTTTCTACAAGGAGCTTGCTAACCAAGGTGTTTCTGCTAAAGATATTCCTGTTGTAGCATTTTCTGTTGGTGAAGAGGAATTAGCTGGTATTGATACTAAGCCTCTTGTTGGTCACCTAGCAGCTTGGAACTATTTTGAAAGTGTTGATAGCGAAATTAATGATGAATTTGTTAATAAATGGCATAAGTTCACAGGCAACGAAAACAGAGTGACTAATGATCCAATGGAAGCTACATACATAGGCTTTAACATGTGGATTCAAGCTGTAGAAAAAGCAGGAACTACTGATTACGACGCCGTACAGGATGCTTTGATTGGTATATCTGTTCCAAATTTAAGTGGTGGTACAGCCACAATGATGCCAAACCATCACATAACCAAACCTGTATTTATTGGTGAAATACAGGATGATGGACAATTCCAAATTGTTGATAGTACAAAAGGTACTGTAGTTGGTGATGCATGGTCTGATTACTTACATGGTTCAAAAGATTTAATTTCCGATTGGAGAAAACCTCTTTCATGCGGTAACTACAATGTGGTAACTGGCAAATGTGGTAAGTCATCTTCTAAATAGTAGTTAATCATTAAATATAAAACCTCTTCTGAGTTTGTTTTACAGAAGAGATTTTTATATCTGGAAATTTGTTTATGAAAGTATCCCAAATTACTTATATCCTTTTGTCTATAGTATTGAGTTGTTTTGTTTCTATAACTGCTCAAGCTATGACTTCAGATGAAGCATTATCACTATTAGGTAACAAAAATAGTTCTTTTGACGATAAAAAAGAAGCATTTAGTGCCTTAGCAGATAGTTCAGAAAGTTATGTGCCGGTTTTATTTAGGGCAGCGTCTGAAAGCACTCTTTATTACAATAAAAAAAATGGCGAACTGTATACATTAGTAATGAAAGACAGTTTTTTAAATTTAAAAACAGGAGCTTTATTTGTTGGTAAAAAGCGTGATTTAAAACGCGTAGCTGTAAACAATAGTATTAGAGATAGCTTGGTGTTACTTTCAGCAATGAGATCTTTGCATGATAAAAATTTGCAGGAAGAAGAGCGTTTAGAAAGTGCTTATAATCTTATAGGTGAAATTGCGGTTAATGATACAGGTAAATTGTTATTATTACGCAATTACTACATAAATGAATCTTCAGATCTTGCAGAAATGCTTGATTATGTAATTGCTTCAGCTGACCTCAATTCTTCCGATCCTAAAATTAGAAATGGGGCAATGCATATTTTATCAACTTTTAGTTCTCCAAAACTCTTACAAAAATTTGCAGAAATTGCCGCAAATGATGCAGATCCTGGTAATAGAGTTTATGCTAAAAAATTAGTAAAAGATTTAGAATTTTCCCAAGCTACATATGGTAATTTGGAAACTTTGTATTTTGGATTAAGCTTAGGTTCAGTATTAGTATTAGCAGCGATTGGTTTAACAATTACATTTGGTGTTATGGGTGTAATAAATATGGCCCATGGTGAGCTAATGATGATTGGAGCTTACACTGTTTATGTTATGCAACAGTGCATGCCTAATTATCCAGGACTTGCTTTGCTTTTATCAATTCCTATGGCTTTTATAGTTAGTGGCACAACAGGTATCATTATTGAACGCACGGTAATTAGATATCTTTATGGTCGTCCACTAGAGACCTTATTAGCTACTTTCGGTATAAGCTTGCTTTTACAGCAAGGTGTCAGATCTATATTCTCAGCTTTAAATAAGAATGTAGTTATTCCTGATTTTATGAGTGGAGCAATTAAGGTTAATGATTTCTTCTCTATTACCTATAACCGTTTATACATTATTGTTTTTTGCTTAGCTGTATTTTTTATTCTTCGCTATATTTTACAACATTCACGTTTAGGTCTTGAAGTCCGTGCGGTATCTCAAAATAGAGCTATGGCTCGAAACATGGGAGTACGCTCAGGTATGGTAAATGCCTTAACCTTTGGTTTAGGTTCTGGCATAGCAGGTCTTGCGGGTGTTGCCTTATCTCAACTTACAAATGTTGGACCAAATCTTGGACAAAACTATATTGTAGATTCCTTCCTTGTAGTCGTATTCGGTGGCTCAGGTAATATTTGGGGAACAATGGTAGCTGGTATGACTTTAGGTATTGCGAATAAGGTTATGGAACCATTAGCAGGAGCAATGCTTGCAAAAATCATAATTTTAGTTGGTGTTATTATTTTTATACAAAAACGTCCGCGTGGTCTATTTCCTCAGCGTGGCAGATCAGTGGAGGACTAACAAATGATACCTAGTGTAATAAAAAATGACAAAAAAGGTTTCAGCGTTTTAGGTAGTATCTGGATTTTTGTCTTACTTATGATTATTGGCAATTTGTGTTTTAAAGATGGAAGTCCTTTTTTCGTCGGCTCAAATTCAATAACCTTATTTGGCAAATATTTGTGCTATGCAATCTTAGCTGTGTCTTTGGATTTAATTTGGGGATATTTAGGTATTTTATCATTAGGCCATGCTGCGTTTTTTGGGTTAGGTGGCTACGTAATGGGCATGTACCTTATGCGTCAAATAGGTGATCGCGGTGTTTACGGGAATCCTGAATTACCAGATTTTATGGTGTTCTTAAATTGGGATCACTTACCTTGGTATTGGGAAGGTATCAACCATTTTTGGTTTGCAGCTCCATTAATTTTATTAGTACCTGGAATATTAGCTTTTGTGTTTGGCTATTTTGCTTTTAGAGCTCGTGTTGGAGGTGTATATCTTTCAATTATTACTCAGTCTCTTACCTTCGCTTTAGCGTTAGCATTTTACAGAAATGAAATGGGTTTTGGTGGTAACAATGGACTTACAGACTTTAAGGATATTTTAGGTGCTCCATTAGCTTCGGATACAACAAGGATCGTTCTTTTAGTTGCTACAGTATTAATATTAACTCTTTGTTATGTCTTATGTAGAGTTATTGTTAACTCACGTTTAGGGCGTGTAACTACAGCAATTCGTGATGCTGAAATGCGCACTCGTTTCTTAGGATACCATGTAGAGTGGTTTAAGTTAGCTATTTTTACAATTTCTGCAATGTTAGCAGGTATCGCTGGAGCTCTTTATGTGCCACAGGTTGGCATTATAAATCCAGGAGAATTTAGTCCAATTTGTTCTATAGAGTTAGTTATTTGGGTAGCTGTAGGTGGTAGAGCATCTTTGTATGGGGCAATAATTGGAGCCATATTAGTAAATTATGCTAAAACCGTATTTACTGGAGTTTTTCCCGAAGGTTGGTTATATGCATTAGGTCTTATTTTTGTGCTAGTAACCTTGTTTTTACCTAAGGGGGTTATGGGAATTTTTGAGCAGATTAAAGCAAAAATATTAGCTCGCAGGCTAGCAGAAAGTAAGGAAGCATAATCATGGATAAAAAGAAGTTTGCAGGATTTGCTAAGCAATTTTTAAAGAATAAAAGTCACCATCATTCTGTTGCACCTGACAATTCGCATGGCATGATTTTATATTTAGAAGGAATCACTAAAAGTTTTGATGGTTTTAAGGCTATAGATGATCTTAATTTATACATAAGAGATGGTGAATTAAGATGCATTATTGGACCAAATGGTGCAGGCAAATCAACGATGATGGACATTATCACAGGTAAAACAAGGCCTGATGTTGGTACAGCATGGTTTGGACAGAATATAAATTTATTGGAGCTAGATGAGCCGTCTATTGCGCAAGCAGGCATCGGTAGAAAATTTCAAAAGCCGACGGTTTATGAAAATTTATCTGTTGATCAAAATCTTGAATTAGCTATGGCTGGTCGTAAGTCAGTATGGTCAACTTTCGTTGGTAAGCTCAATGGTGAACAAAAGGACATGAGAGATAGTGTTTTAGAACTTGTAGGCTTAAAAGATCTAAGAACAAGCTTTGGTAAAGTTTTATCTCATGGACAAAAGCAGTGGTTAGAATTAGGTATGTTACTTATGCAAAAACCACGTTTATTGTTAGTTGATGAACCTGTTACAGGTATGACTCGTCAAGAAATGGAAAAAACTGCAGAGTTATTATTATCTCTTGAAGGTTCTCATTCAGTAATTGTCGTAGAGCATGACATGGATTTTGTTAGAAGTATTGCTCGTCAAATTACAGTGCTTCACCAAGGGCATGTACTTGCAGAGGGAACGATGGATCAGGTTCAAGCAGATCCTCGAGTGATAGAAGTTTACTTAGGGACAACATTGTAATGCTAGAAATAAAAAGTTTAAATCAGTTTTATGGTCAAAGTCATACATTATGGGATATCTCCTTAAGTGTAAAAAAGGGTGAATGTCTTTGCGTTATGGGGCGTAATGGTGTGGGTAAGACCACTCTTATGGATACAATAATGGGACAACATAAGATAGCGTCTGGTGAAATTATATTTAATGGAGAAAATATTACTAATACTCCAATTGAAGATCGTTCACGTATAGGCATAGGTTATGTACCTCAAGGTAGACAAATTTTTCCTCTATTGTCTGTTGAAGAGAATTTACGTATTGGATTAAATGCACGTAGTGATGGTCTGAGAAGCATTCCCAAATTTATTTATGATTTATTCCCTGTTCTATTTGATATGAGACGTAGACAAGGTGGTGATTTATCTGGTGGACAGCAGCAACAGTTAGCCATTGGTAGAGCGTTAGTTGTTGATCCTAAGCTAATTATTT
Source organism: uncultured Enterobacterales bacterium (assembly GCA_964615195.1). GTDB lineage: Bacteria > Pseudomonadota > Gammaproteobacteria > Enterobacterales > Succinivibrionaceae > HGM20899. The sequence goes on along the minus strand of CAZTNG010000020.1, from coordinate 9,835 downwards.
TTGATGAACCTACAGAAGGTATTCAACCTAATATTGTTGCTGAAATTGCAGACATTATGCGCCGACTCAACGACGAAATTGGCTTGACAATACTTTTAGTAGAACAAAAGTTGCCATTTGCAAGAAAGATGGGTGATAGGTTTTTTATCATTGATCGTGGTCAAGGTATGGCAGAAGGCAAGATGACGGATCTTAATGAAGATCTTATAAAAAAATACTTGACTGTTTAAAGGTGTTGTTAGGTGCATTATGTGGGAAAAATGGCAAGCTAGTATAAATATATTATGTGCGTTACGTAATGATAAAACAGTGCTTGTTGATTGTGAGCATAATGGTCCGCTAACAGTACAAAAGGTTTTTTATCCAGAAAAAACATGTCATATGTATTTGCTTCACCCACCTGGTGGAATTGCTGGGTGTGATGAATTGAATGTAAGGCTAGAGGTAGCACCAGGTGCAAAAGTATTATTAACAACTCCTGGTGCAACAAAATATTACCGTACTCAAGTTGATCTTCAAGCAATATCTATACAAAAATTTTGGGTAAAAAAACAAAGTGAGCTAGAGATTTTACCTCAAGCTAATATTTATTTTACAGGTACAAATACAAAGGTATTTACTGAAATTCATTTAGAGAATGGCGCAAAGTTATTTTTTAGAGACATTTCTGTATGTGGAAGCATTGCGCAAAAAGCAGATTTTGCAGAAAGTTACTTTACTAATCAAATTAGCATTTACCGCCATATTAATAATCAAACGTCACGTGAACAATTACAATTTCATGAGACTACAAGGGTTAATGGTAATAAGGATTTGTTTTCTAAGGCTGTGCTTAATGGATGTCAATGTATTGGTATGGTATTGGCTACACCAGCTAATGCTGAAGACTTGTTACTTGTAAGAAATATTTTATCTACAGAACAAATTATTTATGGTGCTTCATTGTTAGGAGATATTTTAGTAATTCGTTTACTTTCTCAAAATAATGAGGATTTAGAAAATATGACAGTTAAATTGTGGCAATGTTTACGTCCTACAATTTTTGGAAAGGAACCTGTCTTACCTAGAGTATGGGCTACTTAATTTAAGCATTGTTAAATAGAGGCAAATATGAATTTAACACCTAGAGAACAAGACAAATTACTTATATTTACAGCTGCTTTGGTTGCTGAAAGAAGAAAAGCTAGAGGACTTCTACTCAATTATCCTGAGTCTGTAGCGTTAATATCTGCAGCAATTATGGAAGGTGCTAGAGATGGTAAAACTGTAAGTGAGCTAATGAATTTAGGTAGACACGTATTAAGCAGAGAAGAAGTTATGGATGGAATTGCTGATATGGTTACTGAAGTCCAGGTAGAAGCGACGTTTCCAGATGGAACAAAATTGGTAACTGTACATAATCCAATTATTTAGTAGGTGGTGAATAGTATGATACCAGGTGAATATTTTATTGATGATGGTGTGATTGAATTTAACAAAGGTGTGGAAAACATAAGTATACAGGTAACAAACACCGGTGATAGACCAATCCAAATTGGTTCTCATTATCATTTTTATGAGGTTAATCCTGCACTAAGTTTTGATAGAAGCAAGGCGTTGGGTATGCACCTAGACATAACTCCAAGTACAGCTGTACGATTTGAGCCAGGTTTAACAAGAACGGTAAATCTTATTCCTTTTGTAGGGGCAAAAAATATATATGGATTCCGTGGTGAGATTATGGATTCATTACAGCATGCAGGAAAAAATATTAAAGAATAGGATATAGATAATATGAGTAGCATTGATAAAAAAGCATATGTTGATATGTTTGGCCCGACAACAGGTGATAGGGTGCGACTTGCTGATACAGATCTTATCATTGAAGTAGAAAAAGATTTTACCACCTATGGTAATGAAGTAAAGTTTGGTGGTGGTAAGGTAATTCGTGATGGCCAAGGTCAGTCACAATTATCATGCAAGGAAACAGTGGATACTGTTATAACTAATGCTTTAATTGTGGATTATTCAGGTATTTATAAGGCTGATATTGGGATTAAAGAGGGTTATATTTCGGCAATTGGCAAAGCAGGCAATTTAGATATACAAGATAATGTAACTTTTAGTATTGGAGCAGGAACTGAAGTAATTTCTGGCGAAGGTTTAATTGTAACTGCCGGTGGAATAGATAGTCATATTCATTTTATTTGTCCTCAGCAATGTGAAGAAGCCTTATCCTCTGGTGTTACAACATTAATTGGTGGTGGCACAGGACCTGCAACTGGTACAAATGCCACAACTTGCACGCCTGGCATTTGGAATATGGAAAAAATGCTTGAGGCAGCTGAAGCTTTACCAGTGAATATTGGTTTTATGGGTAAAGGTAATTGTTCTTTGCCAACAGCACTAGTGGAGCAATTAGAAGCTGGAGCTATGGGATTAAAGTTACATGAGGATTGGGGGAGTACACCTGCCGCTATTGATAATTGTTTAAGTGTCGCTGATAAATATGATGTGCAAGTAGCCATACATACGGATACCCTAAATGAGGCAGGTTTTGTAGAAGATACCATTAATGCTTTTAAAGGAAGAACAATTCATACCTATCATACTGAGGGTGCTGGTGGTGGGCATGCTCCAGATATTATTAAAGCATGTGGTATTGAAAATGTTTTACCTAGTTCAACAAATCCTACAAGACCCTATACAGTGAATACTATTGATGAACATTTAGATATGCTTATGGTTTGTCATCACCTAGATCCATCTGTTCCTGAGGATATTGCTTTTGCTGAATCACGTATTAGACGTGAAACAATTGCTGCTGAAGATATTTTGCATGACTTAGGTGCATTATCTATGCTTTCATCTGATTCTCAGGCTATGGGTAGAGTAGGTGAAGTTATAACTAGGACTTGGCAAACTGCTCATAAAATGAAAGTCCAAAGAGGTCATCTTGCTGAAGATAGCGAGCGAAATGATAATTTTAGGGTTAAAAGATATATTGCAAAATATACAATAAATCCTGCTATTGCACATGGTATCAGTAGCATCGTTGGTTCTATAGAGGTAGGTAAATTTGCAGATTTAGTTTTATGGAAACCTGCATTTTTTGGAGTAAAACCTGATTTAGTTATCAAAGGTGGATTGATTTCTAGTGCAATGATGGGAGATATTAATGCTTCAATTCCTACACCACAGCCAATGCGTTTCAGAATGATGTTTGGTGGTTTTGGTTTGGCTTTACCTAGAACAAGATTAACTTTTGTGAGTCAAATAGCTTTTGATAAAGGTATAGCTGAAAAATTACAGTTAAAAAGCAAAGTTTTTGCAGTACATGGGGGTCGTGGACTTACCAAGCATGATATGAAATTAAATGATTATTTGCCTAACATAGAAGTTGATCCTCAAACATACATTGTTAAAGCAGATGGACAAGAGCTTAAATGTGAGCCAGCAAAAGATCTTCCACTTACACAAAGATATTATCTATTTTAGGAGTAATTATTAATGGCTGTTTACAACAAAATTTATCCTAAACAATTAGAGCTAGGTGCTCAATACGATGAAGTTTCTTTGACCATTGATGAAAGACGAGCAAGCCGTTTAATAACAAAAACTATTGATGGTAAGCCTTGTGTTATTGCAATGGAAAGAGGAGTTACCTTAAGAGGTGGAACTATCTTAAGTGATGTTAATGGTTGTTTGCTAAAAATTTTAGCTGCCCCAGAAGAAGTTTCTACTGTTAGGGCAACTTCAACTATCGAAATGACAAGATTGGCATATCATTTAGGAAATAGACATGTAGCATTAGAAATAACAGAAAATTATCTTCGTTATCAACATGATCATGTCCTAGATGATATGGTTCGAGGCTTAGGCGGTCTTGTAACAGAAGAGCAAGCTCCATTTGAACCAGAAAATGGTGCTTATAATCATAAGCATTAATTTGATGTAGAGATTAGGAGTTTCAACGTGCTATCTCATGAAGTCTTAAGTATATTTTCACCATTGTTACCGATAGGTAGTTTTACTTATTCACAAGGTCTTGAATCTGCAGTAGAGGATGGACTTGTTAGTGATGAAATATCTCTTCAAAATTGGGTAGGTGATTCTATTGAAAATGGTATTGTATATTTTGAGCTCCCATTGCTTAAAAGACTTCTGATTGCTGCTGAAAAAAATAATATTGATGAGTTTATAAGTTGGTGTGAATTTGCAATTGCAAGTAGAACAACAATGGAACTAAGAATGGAAGAAGAACAAAAAGGTAAAGCTTTTTTAAGTATCATGCCTTCATTAGGTATAAATGTTGAGAAAATTCCGCAAGAATTAAAAATTTGTATTAGTAGAACATATCTAGGTGCTATAGCGTATTCAGCAACTCTATTAAAAATTTCTCTTAATGCATTTTTAGAAGTATTTATTTTTTCATGTGTTGAAAGTCTTGCTATGGCAGGAGCAAAAATAATTCCATTAGGTCAAAGTGCCGTGTGGAGAATAATTACACATGCAACTAGAAATACAATTGATTATATAAATATAGCTAATAATGTAAATGATGAGGATATTGGGAGTGGACTGATGAATCAAGCAATCGAAAGCTGCTGTCACGAAGTAATGTATTCTCGTATTTATCGCAATTAGATTTTGATAATGAATATTAAATGTAAAAATTAAGGATAAGCAATGAAAGGAAATCCATTGAGAATTGGTGTCGGTGGTCCTGTAGGATCCGGAAAAACAGCATTAATTGAAATGTTATGTAAAAACATGCGTAATAGATGGAGTATAGCTGTAGTAACTAATGATATTTATACCAAAGAGGATCAACGTATATTAACTGAGGCTGGCGCTCTTCCTGAAGATAGAATTATTGGAGTGGAAACAGGAGGTTGTCCTCACACTGCCATAAGAGAAGATGCATCAATGAATATTGCCGCAATTGAGGAGTTAAATGCTAGATTTAATGATTTAGATTTAATTTTTATAGAAAGTGGTGGTGACAATCTAAGTGCTACTTTTAGTCCTGAGCTTGCAGACATAACAATTTACGTAATAGACGTCGCTGAGGGTGAAAAAATCCCCCGTAAAGGTGGTCCGGGAATTACTAAATCAACCTTTTTTGTAATAAATAAAATTGATCTTGCACCATATGTTGGCGCAAGCTTAGAGGTTATGAAACTTGATACTCAAAAAATGAGAAAGGATAAGCCTTGGACCTTTACTAATTTAAAAACTAAAGAAGGCTTAGATATGGTAGTTAATTTTATTGAAGAATATTTAAGAATAGAGTAAGTGTTTCGTAAATAAAAACAGTGCAAATACAAAGAAAGTTTTTTATTCACCGTAGATAATGTATTAGAAAAATAGTCTCAATGGATGCCATTATTTGTAGCAATTTAGCAATGATATTTGCCAAAATAAAAGTAAACAAGGTGAAATTATAGCTAATAATTTCACCATGAATTACATATTTGATAATAAGTTAAGCATTACATAGTAGTTGATATTTAGTTTTATTAAATGCCTGTTTCATTATGTAATTGTTCACACCAGGTTGCTACTCGTGTAGGTGTTTCATCTGGTTGGTTATCTGCATCAAGTGCAAGGCCTACAAACTTATCAATATTGTCCCCTAAAGCAAGTACACTACTAAAGTTGTAGCCTTCGGTAGGCCAAAAGCCAACAATTTTTGCATTTTTTTCTGCAAAAAAATGATAAAGCATGCCCATTGCATCAAGATAATAGTCACTATATTCAATTTGGTCGCCAAGACCAAAAAGAGCAATAGTACGTCCTGCAAAATCCATAGAAGCAATTTTATCTTTAAAATCTTCCATGTCGCCTTGAAGTTCGCCTAAATACCAAGTAGGTGTGCCAAATATTAATAATTTGTAATTGTTTAAAATACTAATGTCAGATACTTTTCTAACATCAAATAAATCAGCCTTTGCGGTTGAAAATAGCTCTTGGAGCATTTGTGCAACTTCTTCGGTGTGCCCCGTATCAGAGCCATAAAAAATCCCAATGTCTGCCATTTTATTCTCCTTAAAAGTTTATTATTTATATTTTTAGATGATGTTTTAATTAATGACTTATTATCATTGTATGCTAAAAATAGAATTAGCCAATTAAATAATACTTAAATGCAAAAAATTGTTAGTAATTATAAAAATAGACAGTATTGCAATGAGCGATGATAACATTATAAATGTGATTATTTATGTAAAAAATTGGAATAATTGTAGGGCTTTCTTCATGCAAATGTAAATTGATAATGTAAAAAATCAATTACATTAGTTTAATAGCTTAGCAAGATGTCAATTTCTATAGTTTAATTAATATTTAAGTTAATATTTGCACAAATTTAATGTGTCTTTGTTTATAATGAAATAATTCACTAATGATTCAAAAAGGACAATTTTTTATTGTCTAATTGAATAATCTAGAATTTTAATTTTTTAACCAAATTATAACGAATTTACTGGAGTTATTAATATGTTCAGACGTACTAAAATTGTAAGTACAATGGGACCTGCATTGGACCGAGAAGGTGTTCTTGAAGAATTGATCAAGGCTGGTGCTAACTTAATGCGTATTAATTTTTCACATGGAACTCCAGAAGATCATAAAGCACGAGCTGAAAAAGTAAGAGAAATTTCTGCCCGTTTAGGTATGGTTGTGGCAATTATTGGCGATCTTCAAGGTCCTAAAATTCGTATATCTACCTTTAAGGGTGGGGCAATAATGCTCAAGACTGGTGATTTATTCACTCTTGATGCTGAGTTGCCAAAAGGCGAAGGCTCACAAGAATCAGTTGGTATTGATTATAAAAACTTACCAAATGATGTAAAAACTGGTGATGTTCTTATGCTTGATGATGGCAGAGTTCAATTGTCAGTAGTATCTGTTAAGGGATCAAAGATTTTAACATCAGTATTAATACCTGGTCCATTATCAAATAACAAGGGTATCAATAAGCAAGGTGGCGGGTTATCAGCTCCTGCATTAACAGATAAAGATCGTAGAGATATTGTTACTGCATCTGAAATAGGTGTTGATTATATAGCTGTATCTTTCCCTAGAACTGGTGAAGATATTGAATTAGCGCGTAAACTTTTGCGTGAAGCTGGATCTGATGCAAAGATTATTGCAAAGGTTGAGCGAGCTGAGGTTGTTGCTAGTGATCAAGCTATGGCAGATGTTATTAGTGCTTCCGATGCTGTGATGGTAGCTCGTGGCGATTTAGGTGTGGAAATTGGCGATTCTGAGCTTATGGGTGTGCAGAAACGCTTAATTAAGAAATCAAGAGAACTTAACCGCCCAATTATTACAGCAACACAGATGATGGAGTCTATGATTAAAGCTCCTATGCCAACTCGTGCAGAGGTTATGGATGTTGCTAATGCTGTATTAGATGGTACTGATGCTGTTATGTTATCAGCTGAAACAGCAGCTGGTGATTATCCAGTTGAAACTGTGTGTGCAATGGCGCAAGTATGTCGTGGTGCAGAAAAGAACCCTCAGATGACAGTATCTACATATAGAACTGATCGTGTGTTTGCTGATAGCGAAGAAGCTATTGCAATGTCAGCAATGTTTGCTGCTAACCACTTGCCTTTTATCAAAGGTATTGTTTCTTTAACTGAAACTGGTCATACACCACTTCTTATGAGTCGTTTACGTTCTAATTTACCAATTTTTGCATTAGCTCCAAATCAAAGAGCTTTAAATTGGTGTAATTTGTATCGTGGAGTTTATCCTTTAGCTTTTGACGTAAGTGATTATCCATCAATGGTTGAAGCTACTAAGGAAGCGTTATTAGCTCTAAAGAAAAAAGGCTATATTGCTCATGGCGATTGTGTAATTGTAACTCATGGTGATACAGACGAAATTGGTTTAACTAATGATATGAAGATCATGTGTGTGGAATAGTAAGGCCACTATACATTTTTTTAAGTAGATAAAACAAATTTTGAAATGAAAGCTCTACTTCCAAAATAGGAAGTGGAGCTTTTTTATTTATATAGCGCTTTTAGTACTGGTAAAGGAGGCGCTGATATTCTTTTTTATTGCAAATTTGGAGAAAAATTTGAGTTGTATCTAAAATTAACTAAAAGAGGAATTGCAATTTTAAAATAGATATAATAATATTATTAGTAATATTACTATATTAAATAAAAAGAGGATGGAGTATGATTTCAAACTTTGCAATTACTAGGACACCAAAAATGGTGCATATCTTTGATAAAATTTGCAGTAATGGCGATTTGGATAATTTTTTTGAATTTGTCTGTCCTTTTATGGAGATTGCGCGTATATATAATAAAAAGCGTTCATTTTTCAATTCTGCGTTGGTTTATATTCAGCGACCTGGCGCGGCATTTGTGACAACTGAGGAAGATTGGTTAAGAACTTTTGGGAGATATGTAAAGCCTAATGTACAGCCAATTGTTATTATGCATCCTTTTTATCCTGTAGATTTTGTTTATGAGGTAGAAGATACATATGGTGATAAGCCTATACCTATAGAATTACAAAGTATTTTTATGAAAGACTACGCGCATCATGATGCTGCTAACATAAAAGAAGCTGAATTATTTGGTACTAATCAATATATTGAAAAAATAGTAAAAAACCTTCAACGTGCTGGTATTTATTACAGTGAAAATTCATTGGGTGAGTGTAATAGTGGTGTAATAACATTACTTAGACAACCAATTGAGGTAACAGTAACAAAATTGAAATATAAAGCAGGAGAACCTTTTAAAGAAACCATTAATTGTCATTATGCAATTACGGTTAATCAAAATTTAACGGACCACTTAAAGTTTATGACAATTATACATGAGCTAGCTCATTTATTTTGTGGACATTTAAGGCGTGTTGTTGATAAAACACAAAACAAATTAAGTTTTTATGATAGAAGTGAATGGAATCTTAGTAATGAACTTATGGAATATGAAGCAGATGCTACTATGGAGTTATTTAGTTTAGGTCATAATCTTTATCGTGAATTTGTTGATTTAACTGTTGCTCATTCACCTGATGTTGGTGCGGAAAAGTTTGAGAAGGGATCTGTTAGAGCTATTATTGATGCCGCAGATAGAATTAATCAATTGCTAATGATCTAAATAGGTTAAGCGCTTTTAATTCAAATAAATTTAGGACAATCGACTATTTTAAAAGGTCGATTGTCATGAATGGTCTAAATAAATTAGTAATTGTTGTTAGTTTGTTTAGCAAGAAGCTTTTTGCCAAGTCTTTGCATGATTAAAATGCTTTCAAGCATTTCCATTCCTAAATCCTCGCTTAAATAATACCCAACTTTTAAAGGGTAACCTTCATATTTTATTTTAGCTACTAAACCAAAATATTCGAGTTCCTTTAATTGTTCAAGGAGCATCTTTTGCGAGATGCCCTTAATATTTTTTTCTAAATAAGACAAAGATTTTTCACCATCACGAAGGCTGAAAATTATAATACTTTTCCATTTACCTTTAATTATGTCATGCGTAATTTCTAGTGGACAGGTGTAATCATTTCTTAATTTCACGGTATTTATCCTAGATAATCCTTTGTATAAATAACATTTGCAAACATTCCATTGAGTGCTGCCATAAAGCTATTATGTATTACGTTTGCCGGTATGGTATTGCCATTTATACATAAATCTTTAGTTGTACAGGCATCAAAAATTAAAGTTGCCTTTAATTGATAATTTTGGCACGCTCTTACAGTTGTGTCTATACACATATGACTCATCATTCCTGCAATCACTAATTTATTAACATTTAATTTTTGTATTAGGTCGCTATTATTTTAGCGGCCTAACTTTTGGCAAAATTCCAAG
>CAZTNG010000019.1:0-27168 GCA_964615195.1 uncultured Enterobacterales bacterium | reverse complement strand
AAAGATTTTTACGTTTGATTCGTTTCCTATTGGTACTGAATACGGGACTTTATTGACTTTAAACACTAATGATGATTTAGTTTATGAAGATTTTTTATCGTTTAATAAATTGAAGGTTGGTATTGTCCCATCAGTTATATTTTTTGAAGATTTTAAGGCTTATGAAAAAAGACACAATTTTGAGGTTGATTTAGTTTACTATAAAGATACTCAAGCATTAATATCAGCTCTCAATGCAGGCGATGTTGAAGCAGTTGTTGTTAATATGATGGTAAAAACACCTGCAATGAAGCTTTTAGCAAGATTTGGTGCATCTCCGTTCTATTACATGTTTAGTCCTAAGGCTCGTTATTTAAGAGAAGAATTAAGCTATGCAATTGATCAAGTAAGTTCTGAACATCCAGATTTTCAAAATAATTTAAATAAAGAATATTTTAGTTCATTTACAAATATTCCTTTTACAAAGAAAGAACTTAAATTTATTGAGAATTTTCGTACACTTAAGGTTGCTAGTGCTTCGAATTATCCTCCATTTTCTTATATAAATCCTGAAACAGGAGAAATTAGTGGAGTTAGACGTGCTTATTTAGAGCGTGTTTCAGAAATTACTGGTTTGAAGTTTTCTTTTGAACCAATGCCTGCAACAGATAATATTAATAATTTTGTAAATGAAAAAGGTATTGATATTATTGCTGGCGTTGAAAATAGAAGGTTCAAGAAATTACACAGCAATAAATTTTCTAATACCTATTTGACTATTTTTAAATACTTTATAGGGCCTAAGGGAGTTGAATTTAATAAAAATAATATGGCTAGAGTTGGGTATTTGAATTCAACCGAAGAGCAACTAGGTTTGTGGCTACAACTGTATCCTAAATTTGTATTTACTCATTGTCCATCAATAGATGAATGTTTAAGTAAAATTCATGATGATAAACTTGATTATATGCTTGAGGATTGGTATTCAGTGGAAACCATTATTGCAGCACCACATAATGATGATCTTCGCATATATCCAAATGAAGCTGTGGAATCAAATGTTGGTTTTAAGGTTTTGTTATCAGATACTGAGGAGCAACTTTTACTTGTTTCAATTTTAGATAAGGCTATAAATCAAATTACTTCAACTGAAGTTGATAAATTTATAAGCACATATACAGTAAAGAATAGATATAAATATTCTGTATGTGATTTTCTGTACCAATATCGCAACGCTATAGCTATAACTTTGGCTTTATTATTTATATCCATAATTGCTATGGGATATGCAATTAAAACTCGTAAAAAAGCACAAGAAGCAATTGCAGAAAATGAATTACGTTTACGCTATATTACAAATAATATTAAAGGTGGTGTAGTGGTATTAAGACCTAATGAAGGTCTATGCATAACATTTGCTAATGATGGCTTCTTAAATATGATAGGATGTTCTAGAAAGGATTTTGAAGATAAAGGTCGTGGTTCATATTTAGCGTATGTGCATCCAGATGATTTACACACAATTCAAAATGCTACGGAAACTGTAGCTCATGAGTTGTCACTTGAGCTTCGTGTTCGTAAGGTTGATGGGTCTTATGTTCCTGCTTTATTTAATTGTACTGTAGGTCGCAAAACAGATGGATTTATTGAGCTTTACTGTGTAATTTTAGATTTAACAAAGCAAAATAATTTAATTGAAAAACTTCGCATAGAAAAGAATAGAACAGATTTAATTCTTGATCGTGTAGATGAAATTTTCTATGAAGTTAATATGATAGATCACTCAGTTGTAACATCTAACAGTTTTCTTTCTAAAATGGGATGGACATTGCCTAGTCAATTCCCAGAAGAAAAAGATGATTATGCAAAAATGTGGCACACTGATGAAGACAATCTTGAGAAAATTCGTATATCTACAGCGGAAATGTTTGAGAAAAATGAACCAGTGTCTACGATTATTAAATTTGAGTCTAAGCTTGAAAATAGATATATTTGGTGTGAATTGTATCAATATCCAATTTTAGATAAAAATGGATTAATTGTGTCAGTTATTGGTTTAATACGCAATGTCGATAGTCAAGTATCAGAAAGAGAAAGATTGATAGAACAGGCAAAGAGAGATCCGTTGACAAGTCTTTATAACAAGGAAGCTTTTGAAACAATTGTAAATGATACTCTTACTAAGTTATCTACACAAAATCATGCATTAATATTTATTGATTTGGATCATTTTAAAAAATTAAATGATTCTTTGGGGCATCTAATGGGTGATAGAGCAATTTGTGATGCTGCTGATAAATTGCGTGTGATATTCTCTAATTATGATGTTATTTCACGTTTTGGTGGGGATGAATTCTGTGTCTTCGTTAAAAATATACCAATGGAAACGCTAATTGGAAAAATGGATTGGTTGTTAGAAAAGCTGCATACTGTCTATGAAAATGATGGATGTTCTAGTGTTGTTACATGTAGCTGTGGTATATCTTGTACGGATGGTGTTGGCAGAAATTATAAGCATCTACTTAAATGTGCAGATGAAGCACTGTACGAAGCGAAAGAAAAAGGTAGAAATAGATACGTACTGTATAAATCAAATATAGACAACTAAACATAAACAATTTTATAACCCCAATACTTATGTTCATAAATATTGGGGTTATTTTTACATTAGTAGTTTTGCTAAAAAAACATTTATTAAATCATTAGTTTTTCTAAAATTCTTTCATATATTAAAGCAAGTTTTTCTAAGTCATCTATATTAACAAATTCATTAGCTTTATGAATACATGAGCTAATAGGTCCTAATTCAATAATTTGACAGCCAAATTTGGCAATGAAACGACCATCTGAAGTGCCTCCTGCAGTAGAAAGAGAGCATTGATTATTAGTTATTTCAAAAACAGCTTCTTTAGTTGCTTGAACTAAAGAGCCTGGAGTCGTTATAAAAGGATCTCCACTAAATGACCAATCTATTTCATATTTAAGATTATATTTGGATAAAATTTCATTAACTGTATTTTTGATTGAGTCAGCTGTTGTTTCTGTGCAAAAACGCCAATTTATTTGGAGAAAAAGTTCACCAGGTATGACATTATTAGCGCCTGTTCCTGCTTTGATATTTGGTATTTGCATTGATGTTGGAGGGAAAAATTCATTACCATTATCCCATACTTTATTTACCAATTCTAAGATCGCAGGAGTAGCTTTATGTATTGGATTATCACCTAGATGAGGGTATGCAACATGACCTTGAATTCCATATACCGTAATATTTGCTGTTATTGAGCCGCGTCTTCCATTTTTCATGGTGTCGCAAAGATTTTTAGCTGAACTAGGTTCACCTACTAAACATATATCAATGTTTTCGTGGCGATCCATTAGTTTTTTTACAACCTGAGGAGTTCCATTAACAAAATCTCCTTCTTCATTACTTGTAAAAATAAAAGATATAGTGCCTTTGTGCTGTGGGTGCTTCTTAACAAAACGTTTAGCGGCAATGAGCATTGCGGCATCAGATCCTTTCATATCTGCAGAGCCGCGACCGTATAAAGTGTTACCTATAATTGTTGGCGTGAATGGATCTGTTGTCCATTGGCTTAATTCTCCAGGAGGTACTACATCTGTATGTCCTGCAAAGCAAAAATTAGGTGCTCCTGCACCATGTGTAGCATACATATTTGTAGTATCTAAATGTGTCATATCCTCAACTATAAAACCACTATCTGTTAAAAGCTTAGAAATAAGCTTCTGACATCCAGCGTCATTAGGTGTGATTGATTTTTTGCCAATTAAATCGCAGGCAAGCTCAGTTACTTCTCGATTATTCATTTTATGTCCGACAGTTTGTTAAAGCTAATATGCAACTAAAGCTAAAGCAAAATGTAGACAGCAAAATTAGCAATTTGCTTTCTTTAGATAATGTGCAAAAGTTAAATTGAAGGTTTTAATTTAACTTATATTGTTTAGAAAGAGTTGTGGTTACCTTCTTAAACATATTAAATACAGCATTTGTTTTCATGGTAGGTAAGCCATTTTCATCCAGAAAATATTCGCCTTTAAATACAAGTACTTCTCCATTTTGAGAAACATCGGTAGCTTCCATACCTGCCATATATTCATAATCTTTTTTGATTAGATCATTAGCTAATTTAAGAATCTCTTCTTTGGTTATTATTTTTCTAGAATCTTCTTGACCCATAAACATGGTATTTTCTCCTTAAGCTTAATTTTGTAGCTTAAAAATATGTTGAATAATGACAAATTAATTTATTTATTTGTCATTATTATAATAATGTTACTCTACTACAAAATGATAGTAGAGAATGTATTGCTTTTAATATTCTTTAATGTGCATATTGAGAGTAAAGCTTACGTTCAATGCGTAAAAATAATTTAACAGCATCATTATAGCTTTCATCAAGAGTAGGTAATCCCTCTTCTTTAACACGCACTAGTAAATCTAGATCGTCAGAGCTTAAAGCATTTTTTGCACTTACATACTGAGAGATGTAATGTTTCGCTAATAGCATATCATATGGCTGAACACCAGCAATAGATTTTAGAATAAGCATATCTGTTACAGATACGGGTACAAATGAAAGGTTGTTAGCATCCAAAATATCACAAAAATCTGTAATAGCTTCATTGTTTTTAAAACTATTAAGTATATCTTTATCTATAACATAATTTGTTGCACTTACTGTTACTTTGCCTTTAAAGCAACTAAATACTGAAAATTCAGTTGCGTCGGAATTAATAGCACATACTAGGTTTGCACGACATTCAGGAAATTCTTTCATGGCTTTGCAAAATTCGTCAGCAAAATTCATATCTTCTGAGAATAAATATTCATTTTTGTAAAGTAACGAACCTAATTCTAAAATGCCTTTAAGATTTACGTTTTTACGCATTCTTTCATCAATAATCATTGGGAATTTTGCTTTAGGAACTACAATTTTACGTTGTGGTTTGTAGGATCCGTGACAACCATCTTTGCAATCATGTTCTGACATATAAAACCTCTTTAATAAACGGACTAATTCTACCATATATAGCTATAAGTGAGAATTTTTGTTGCCGCAATGTGGGAATTTTTAGCAGAAACAAAAGTAATAAAGGTAAAATTGTATTTTTTTTATCAAAATAATAAATGCTTAAAATATAATTGATTTTATGATGTTTAGTGGTTTTGAAATAATTAATAACTTATATTTGCAAGGTATATTCTACAGTTATAATTTTTTGTGATATAATCGGCCTGCATTTTTGGTGCACATTAGGGGAATCCTACTAATCATATGGTAAGGATTTAATTGATTGTTATTCCGGATCAAAGTACTTAAGTTCATTAGTAGACACTTTGGCGGATATATTAAAGATATGAGTTATGGAAAACGAAAAGAAATTTTCATCAGTTAAGGATTTGGTAGCTCTTTTAGCAACTAAATTCCCGGCTTGTTTTATGTTAGAAGGCTCTTGCAAGCCACTTAAGATTGGTCTTTTTAATGAGCTGGCTACAAGAGTATGTGCTGATGATCCAACTATATCTAAGACTAATTTACGTGTTGCCTTAAGATTTTATACTACTAGATGGATGTATTTAGAGAGTGTTGTTGCAGGTGCAAAGCGTGTTGATCTTGATGGCAATGAATGTGATGAGGTTACTCAGGAACATGCAGATTACGCAGCAACTCAGTTAAAGGAATCAAAAGAAAGATTCGCAGCAAAAAAAGAAGCGATTAAAGCTGAAAGAGCTGAAAAGCGCGCACAAGCAGCTAAGGATCATCCGAACCAGAATAAAGATGGTTTCAAAAAGAATCCTAACGGCAAGCCTTTTAAAAAGAATTTTAATGGTAAGAAGAATATTCGTGAAAATACTCCTAAGGTTGAATTTGTGCCATTAGCAGTATCTGAAATTGTTGAAGGTATGAAAGTTCATGTACTTTTAGGTTCTGGATTACTCCCTGCAACAGTTCGTGAAGTGGCTAAAGATATTGTAAATGTCGAACTTTCAACTGGTATGGTTGCTAAAGTTGGCGTAGACCATATTGGTAAATAAGCTTATTAAACCTGCACTTTTTTATGATTTCTAACGTGAAAATAATGAGAGTGTAGGTTTTTTTAACTACTTATGAATCAATTAAATAAAGGTCACAAATTATACATTGGTAAAATATTAATTGAGGTATGCATCCTTGTTTAAAAAATTTCTTCCTTCCGTGGTTGGTTTATTACTAGGTTTTTGTTTTACCACTGCTGATGCGGCTATAAAAGTTCCTCAGCTTAGTGATCTTCCTGATCTGAAACCAGGTGTCATACAAGAAACTTCATGTAACCGTATTTATGGTTATTTTACAAGATCTCATTATAAAGAAATTACTGTAGATTCAGCATTTGCATCTAAAGTTTTTGATAGATATTATGATACTTTAGATTATACCCACTCATTATTCACAGAAGCTGAAATAACAAAGAATAAAAGTCAAACTGCAGATTTGGTTTCAAGTATGAAAACCTGTGATTTGTCTTATATATACGGTCTTTTTAAGCAAGTTATGCAACGCAGATTTGAGCGTTATAGTTATTACCTTGAAGTCCTAAAAAATCCAATGGATTTTTCAGAAAAAGAAACTGTCGCGATGGATCATTCTCGACTTGGTTATCCAAAGACTATGGAAGAACTAAAGCATTTATGGTTGCTTAATGTTAAGAGTGATTTTTTAAATCTTAAATTGTCTGGCAAAACAGATGATAAAATCAAAGAGTTATTAAATAAGCGTTATACAAATGTATTGCGTACTATTTCCCAAAACAATAGTGAGGATGCATTTAGTTATTTTGAGAATGCTTTTGCAACTGCTATTGATCCACATACTAGTTATTTATCACCTATAGTAGCTTCCTCTTTCGAAGATGAAATGATGCTTTCAATGGAAGGTATTGGTGCTGTATTAACACAAGATGATGATTATACTCAAATAATATCTTTAATTCCTGGATCTCCTGCTGAGCTTAGTAAGAAGCTTAAGCCTAAAGATAGAATTATTGGTGTACAACAACATACAAGTAAAGATGATCAGATGGTTGATGTTGTTGGCATGAGACTGATTGATGTTGTTCCATTGGTAAAAGGAGCAAAGGATTCCAAAGTTACACTTGAAATTCAGCGTGGCGAAGGTGCCGGTGCATCAATTTTCCAAGTAGATCTTGTACGTAATAAAATTCGTCTAGAAGCTAGAGCGGCAAAAGGCGAAGTAAAAACCATTAATGGCCGTAAAGTTGGAGTATTAACTTTAAAAAGTTTCTACATGAATTTAAGCGAAGATATGAAAAAAGAAATTGCTAAGCTTCAAAAAGAAAATATTGAAGCCTTAGTTGTTGATCTTCGTTCTAACGGTGGTGGTGCATTAAATGAAGCTACTTTATCTAGTGGTTTGTTTATTGATAAAGGACCTATAGTTCAAGTAAGAGATACCATAGGTAATGTTGGATTACAGAAAGATAATGATGGAAAGACTTTCTACAGTGGACCTATTGTGGTTTTAATTGATAGATTTAGTGCTTCATCATCTGAAATTTTTGCTGCAGCTCTTCAAGATTGGGGCAGAGCGGTAGTTGTTGGTGATACAAGTTATGGTAAAGGCACAGTGCAACAAAGTAGACCTCTAGATAGAATTTATGATTTGTTTTCAGATCCTTTAGGAAGCATTCATTATACTATTGCTAAGTTTTACCGTATAAATGGTGGTAGCACTCAGATGAAAGGCGTGTCACCTGATATAAGTTTCCCAGCAATATACAATCATTCAGTTTTTGGTGAACAGGATGAACCGAATGCATTGCAATGGGATCAAATTGCTTCAACTAATTATCAACCATATGCAAATCTTAACACTGTAGTTCCTGCACTAACGCTTAAGCATAATGAGCGAGTTAAGAATGACAAGGGTTTTATTTATACCTTTAACAAGGCTGAAAAATTTAATTCTCTTTATAAGAAGAATGAAATTTCTTTAAACTATGAAGATAGAATCGCTGAACAAAACAAGGATGAGGCGGAAGAATTAGATTATATAAACAGCTATTTAACTTCAATTGGAAAGCCTACAATTAAGAGTTTGAAAGATCTTCCTGATGATTTTGAGCAACCTGATTGTTTCCTAACCGAAGCTAGCAATATAGCTTTGGATTTAGCAGATAAATTAAATAAAAAGAATTAGTTTTTAGCATTTCTTCAAAAAGCAGAGTTTTACGATAAGTATGGCTCTGTTTTTTTATTAATTTACGTTAATTTCTCTACAAGTTTATTCTTTAAATTCTAGGCAATGTATTAAATATTTTTTTGGTTTTTTTGTATCAAAACACAAAAAATAAATTCAAATTAAAAAAATGATATAAGTAGCTTGTTATATGTAGACGCGTGCTGTTTGTATAAGTAAAATAGCTTAGAGTTACTCTAAACTTTACCGTAAATGGCTTATGGCATAATGTTTGAAATTAATGACAATTCTAAATCCTAATATAGGAAACTAGTGATGGAAAATAAATGTGTAGCAATTCTTGAAGCTTTAAACAAAGTGATCCTTGATAAAGAAAAGCAACTTGTATTGGCTTTATCTTGTATTTTAGCCCGTGGTCATTTACTAATAGAAGATCTCCCTGGTATGGGTAAAACAACTTTAGCTAAAGCTATGTCTACTGTGTTAGGTCTAGATTGTAAGCGAGTGCAGTTTACCGCTGATATGTTACCAGGTGATTTAATTGGAGCTAGCATTTATAATGAAAAGGAACGCAACTTTGAATTTCATAAAGGTGCAGTTTTCACACAAATGCTATTGGCTGATGAAATAAACAGAGGTTCACCTAGAACTCAAAGTGCATTATTGGAAGTTATGGCAGAGCATCAAATTTCTGCAGATTCAATTACCTATCATCTTCCTGAACCATTTTTTGTAATAGCGACACAAAATCCTTTAGATCAAGCAGGAACATTTCCTTTACCGGAATCTCAACTTGATAGATTTATGATGAGGATTGAGTTAGGTTTCCCTTCAAGAGTAGAGGCTTTACGCATTTTACGCGGAGAAAATGTTAGTGAAATTCTTTCACCAGTTCTTGCATCACCAAAAGATCTAGTACAAATGCAAAATGATGCCGCTACGGTATATGCTGCAGATAGTGTATTAGAATATATTATGAATCTTTGTGAAGCAACTCGTAATGATCCTAATATTCCTAATTCGTTGTCCCCGAGAGCTTCTTTAGCTATTCTTGCGGCTTCTCGAGCTTACGCATATGTGCATGGAAGAGATTTTGTAACTCCTAATGATGTACAAGCAATATTCCCTGCTGTAGCGGAACACAGAATTCGTAAAGGGGTTGTATCATTAGGTAATAATCCATGTAGTGCTAGGATATTAAATATTGTAAATCCTTTAATATAATTGGAGTTTAGGGTGAAATGTATTAATTCTCCTAATGCTTGTAGTGGAATTCGAAATATCTACATTTATCCAAGCAAAGCAGGTTGGTTATTTCTTATGGCATCTGCAGTAATGTGGATTTTTGGGATAAATTACGATAACAATCTAGTACTTCTTGTGGCGATGTTTGGCGTTAGCTGTATGATTTCATCAGTATTTTATTCTTATGCAAATATTCGAGGGCTTTCCTTTTTCCCTATAGTAAATGATCGTGAGATATGGGCAGGAGAGGGAGTACCTATTAGTTTACGTATAAGTAAAGATAATTCAATGCGTATTGTTCATGGTATTCGTATCTCTGCAGCTATTTTAGAAGATGGAATACCTCAAGATTATCAAATAAATTCCATAGCCACAATATTATGTAGGGATAATGGTCGTGGAGTTTTCACTTTTCCGCGTTTTAAAATTTATTCAGATTTTCCTTTAGGATTAATAAGATCTTCATTTTATGTTGAATCTAAAGCTAGTGTATTAGTATATCCACGCCCAATTTCTTGTGAGTTTTTACCTCAAAAGGATTTGCGGGAAATTTATAATACTAAAGATACTGAAACTGAAACAAAATATAGCGTGAGATCGGGAATGGATGAAATTTCAGGTCTTAAAAAATATAGAGCAGGAGATCCTGTAAATTTGGTAGATTGGAAACAACTAGCTCGTGGTAGAGGCTTGATGGTGCGTGAATTTAGCTCTGATAAAAGTACTAGTGTGTGTTTAACAAAGGAATCCATAAAATCTACTAATTATGAAGAGCAAATTAGTATGCTTGCGTATGCAGCAAAGGAACTTTCACAAAGAGGTGTACGTTTTGGTATAAGCTTCTATGGATGTGATATTTCGCCGATGATTGGTGAGGAGCATTGTAAATCGTTGTTAAAAGAATTAGCCTTATTACCTAAGGAACAGCAATTATAATGATAGTCTCTGGTAAAACATTAATTTTAATGGGTATAGTCTTTCTAAGTGCAGTAATTATGTTGGGTGCTCATTTGGGAATTGGTACATCCGTTATTTCAGGTGTTGCGGTAATTTTACGTGTTCTTAGTGCAATAGATAAAATAAAAACCCCTAATCGCATCTTAGTTAGAACGTTGTCAATATTTGGTATATGCGCTGTTATTGGATTTAAATTATTAGGCGGCAATTGGGGCGATTGTGCTGTAAATTTACTTATTTTAGGTTGTGCATTGAAATTTTTGGAATTTCATAATCGTAGAGATGCCTACATTCAGTGTATTGCAATTTATTTCTTAGCATCAGTTCCGTTAATATTTCATTATGAGTTCTATATAGCTGTTTATCTGATTTTAATACCTGTACTGTGTGTTTGGTCTTTTATATCTATAAGTTTACATTCAACAGTTTCCGCTGATCTACGATTATTAGGAAAGATTATTTTACCAGCATTACCGTTAGTATTAATTTTATTTATTACTTTTCCGCGAATAGGTACAATTTGGACTTTACCTCAAAGTGTGGCGCAAAAAAAAGCTGAAACAGGCGTTAGTGGTGAATTTAGTCCAGACTCTGTTGCTAATATTGCTAAAACAGATGATTTAGCAGCAAGAGTTATTTTTATGGGTGAAATACCTAAAACTAGATATTTTCAAGCTGTTGTATATGAACATTTTACTGGTTATAGGTGGTATCAAAGCCAAGAAACAAGGTCTTATATTGCAAATTTACGTTATAGATACCGACCACAAGATGAATTACGTAGACCTATTGCAAATATAAATGGTTTAAGTTACAGAGTTATGACTGAAGCAACTGGAACGGCTTTTGTTCCAACTCTTAGGTTTAGCTCCTCTGATGATCGTAGTATTTATTATTTAACTGGTGGAACCTATACTGCTCGTGAGCCATTTTCAACGAGATCTGCGTTTGATTTTATATTTGTTGGTGATAATTTAGCAGAACCAGCTCCAAGTGGAAATTATTTAAGAGAATTATTATTTGTACCATTAAAAGGTAACCCTAAAACTCGAGAATTAGTAAATAATTTAAAAAAGTCTACCACTAGTAATGCAGAGCTTGTTGAACGTTTATTGGATGTTTTTAGGGATGGCTTTGTTTATACACTAAATCCTGGTAAGTTCTCTAGTAATAGTACTGATGAATTATTATTTACAAAGAAGGCGGGTTTTTGTGGGCATTATGCTCAAGCCTTAGCAATAATGTTACGCATGGCAGGTATTCCTTCTAGGGTCGTAGGTGGTTATTTAGGTGGTAAAATTAATGGAGAATATGTCATTTTACGTTCTTATGATGCGCACGCATGGACTGAAGCTTATTTCAATGGTAGGTGGCAACGTTTAGATCCGACAGCTTTAGTATCATCCGGATTATCAGAAGGAACTTTGGGAGCTCAACAAGGTGAAGATAATATTTTGTCTGTTTTTGATATAAAGGGTATTTTTTCAACAGTTAGTGAGTTTTTAGATTATCATTGGAGCCTATGGGTTATCAACTTTAATGATTCTTTTCAAAAAGACATTTTTATGTCTAAAAAAATAGGAACAATTGTTTTAATCATTTTAGGGCTAATTGCAAGTGCAATAATTTCCCTAAAAATTGTTAATTATAATAACAAAAAGCCTAAAGATATCGAAATAATATTGTTATTTAAAATTTTATCAAAACTTAA
The DNA here is from genome assembly GCA_964615195.1 of uncultured Enterobacterales bacterium. Lineage (GTDB taxonomy): Bacteria > Pseudomonadota > Gammaproteobacteria > Enterobacterales > Succinivibrionaceae > HGM20899. The sequence goes on along the minus strand of CAZTNG010000019.1, from coordinate 15,057 downwards.
ATGTCATGGTATTTATCTTAAAAATGGAGAAAGCTTAGAAACTTTTGTTAACAGAATTCCATATAGAGAATTACAGCAAAAGCTTATGGAGTTTATAAAAATTTTTACAAAAGTTCATTATGCTAAGCTTACATTGCAAGAGAAGAATGCTCTCATAGTGGAATTAAAAAAGAAGAAAATAGAGAGTATAAAAATTATAGCTTGTATTAAATACAAGAAGTAAGGTTTTTTTAATTAATTTTATATAAATAAAACTAAAGAATATAAAAACGTTAAATACAGATATTTACTATATTTTTGAAATGTCAGTTATCGCAAAATGTATTTTATACGTAGATCTGCTTAAGTTTTAGTGTAACAATTAGGATTTTCTTGTAGATGAGAAAATCCTAATTAATTCTTGGCATTTATTGTAAATTGTTTCTAATATCTATATTTAAAACAATAAAATTGTTATACGGAATATTTTTAATACTAATTATTTACTCTTAAATTAAATCTAGATGGCTTTCAATAGGAATGCCTTTATATTTATCAGAATTATTAAAATTTAAAGCTATAAGTTGTTTAACAATATCCATCGCGGATTTTGTGCTGGTTTCAAGAGTTTTTCCATCTAAAATTCTACCAATTAATATTGCAGAAAAAATGTCTCCCGTACCCACAAAACGAGTAGGTAATTTTTCAAAAGGTATTGAAAAGTTTATATCTTTAATATGATCGTAGCCAATAACAACATTTTCTCCATCAACAATAGCACTAGTAATAATTACCGATTTAGCACCTAACTTTCTAAGTTTGTCGATCATTATTTGAGAGTCTTTTTTATTGATACCTTGTTCATTATATGGAGTATCAGTAAGGAAGGCTGCTTCTGTATAATTAGGAACTATATAATCTGCAACAGAAATCATGCGTTTCATGCTTGCAATAGTTTCCTTAGGTACGCCATTATAAAGTTTGCCATCATCAGCCATAATAGGATCAACAAAAAGTAATACTCCTTTTTGTGTTTCTCTTTTACAGTAAGTTTCGATAAGTTGTTGTTGTTTCTCTGATGCTATAAAACCTGTAGCAATTGCATCGAATGAAAACTTAAGGTTATCCCATATTTTTAAAGTTTTTTCCATATGATCAGTTGTTTCTAAAATATTAAATTGACCATAATCTAGAGTATTTGAAATTATTGCTGTAGGAAGATTGTATAGGTGATGTCCCATATGAGACAGAATAGGTAACATTACAGATAAGGCTACTTTACCATAGCCTGCTAGGTCATTAATTAGAAGTAATTGTTTATTTTTGCTTTCATTTATCATGATTATTGAGCCTAAATTTAATGTAAAGCTGTGATATTAGAAAAATTTTAACAAAATTGGTATTGTATTATGACTTTTAATATCATTTTAAGCATTATTTTGCTTTGAATTTACTTAAGTTATGAAGTCACCAAATTAAAGATTTAAGCTTAAGTAAATAATGTGATCATTTTAACACAATTTGTATGTGTAAATAATGGAAACATTTAATTTTAACGGTTTAAAAATTCTGAGATATTGATCAAGTAGTGATATAATCAGTAATGGTATATATTTCGCTATTTAAGGATGCTAAAAATGGATAATATTCGTCAAGAAAAAAGAAGACTAGACTATAAAAGCCCAGAATTTACAGTTACAGATATAGATTTAACATTTGAATTAGATATGAAAAAAACTGTAGTAACTGCAAGAAGTCAAGTTGTGAGATTAACAGATGATAAATCTTTACCATTAGTACTTGCCGGTGAAGAGCTTAAGTTAAGGAGTGTGACTGTAAATGGTGCTGAAGTAGCATACACTGAAACTGCAAACTCGCTTACCTTAAGTCATGTTCCAGATAGTTTTGAAATTGTTATTGTTACAGAAATATCTCCATCAGAAAATTCAGCCTTAATGGGTTTGTATGTATCTGATGGCAAGTTTTGTACGCAGTGTGAGCCAGAGGGTTTTCGTCGTATAACATTCTTTTTAGATAGATCTGATGTTTTAGCAAAATATACTACACATATAATCGCTAACGAAGGTGCTTATCATTGCATGCTTTCTAATGGTAATTGTATTTCTGACGAAGTTAAAGATGGAAAGCGTATAGTTAGTTGGCAAGATCCGTTTCCAAAACCAAGTTATCTTTTTGCATTGGTAGCTGGTGATTTTGATGATCTTCAGGCAGATTTTACAACATCTTCTGGTCGCAAGGTTGATGTGCATCTTTATGTAGATAAAGGTCAAAGAGAACGTGGCACAATTGCTTTAGATTCTATTCTTAAGGCTATGGCTTGGGATGAATCACGTTTCGGATTACAGTATGACTTAAACAGATTTATGGTTGTTGCCGTAGATTTCTTTAATGCAGGTGCAATGGAGAACAAAGGGTTAAATATTTTTAACTCAAAATTTGTGCTAGCGGATGCTGAAAGTGCAACCGATACTGATATTGAAAATGTTTTATCAGTTATTGGTCATGAGTATTTTCACAATTGGACAGGTGATCGTGTAACTTGTCGTGATTGGTTTCAACTTAGTTTAAAGGAAGGCCTAACAGTATTTAGAGATCAAGAATTTTCAAGTGATCTAGGCTGTCGTCCGATTGAAAGAATTAAGGCAGTTAAAGTAATAAGAGGTCCTCAATTTGCAGAGGACTCGGGTCCAATGGCGCATCCAATTCGTCCTGATTTTGTAATGGAAATGAATAACTTTTATTCTGTTACTGTTTACGATAAAGGTGCTGAAGTTATTAGAATGATTCACACAATTTTAGGTGAAGAATTATTCCAAAAAGGCATGAAACTATATTTTGAACGTCATGATGGTAAAGCTGTTACTTGCGAGGATTTCGTAAGTGCAATGGAAGATGCTTCTAATATAGATTTAAAACAATTTAGAAACTGGTATTGCCAATCAGGTACTCCTGTTGTTACAGCAAATATGAGCTATGATCAAGCCACAAAAACAGCGAAATTAGCTATTTCTCAACATACACCAGAGACTCCAAATCAAAAGAATAAGGAACCATTTGTTATTCCTGTAAGCATGGCTTTATATACAAATAATGGAGATGTAATACCATTAAAACGTGATGGCAAGGAACTAAATGAAGTACAGCTTTTAACTGCTAATGAAGAGGTTTGGACCTTTTCAGATGTTCCTTCAATGCCAATCGTTGCTCTTATGCAAAATTTTAGTGCTCCTGTTAAGGTCGAATATCCTTATACAGAAGCAGAGCTTATTACTTTACTTAAATTTGCAAAAGATCCATTAGTTCGTTTTGATGCAATGCAAAACCTAGTAAATAATTATGTAATGGTTAATGCTGAGAATTTGCAAAGAGGGCTTCCTGTAGAAGAACCTTTAGCAATTATTAGTGCCTTTGATTATATCTTAGGTTGTGATATGGATAAGCGTTTTGTGGCTTTCCTATTAAAACTACCTACAGTAAATACTTTAATGGAGTTATTTAATGTAATTGATATAGATGCAATTGGTAAAGCTCGTACATGTTTATTTAATAGTTTAAGTGTAAGTTTAATGGATGAGTTTGAGCTTCTTTTCCAAAAGGAATTTGCTACATTTGAAAAGCGTGTAGAATCCAAGAGTTCATATGAATGTAATGATGAACAAATGGGGCAAAGAGCGTTAATGTCTGTAGCGATGGATTATTATATCAATGCTCTAGTTCTTGCTTGTGATAATAAGCAAGCAGATAAGATTGTACTTAACGTATACCGTTTAGCGGATAATATGACTGATACTCTTACAGCAATGAATATAGCTTGTAGCCAAGGCTTAAATTGTCAGCATGAGATTTTAGCTGATTATGAACAAAAGTGGCAGAATAATGGATTAGTTTTTGATAACTATTTCCGTGCAATAAGCTCAGCTCCATTAAATGATACTCTAGATCGTGTAAAGAACTTAATGAAGCATAAATGCTTTGATTTAAATAATCCTAATCGTGTTAGAGCATTAGTTGGTAACTTTGTTATGACTAATCCGTTATGTTTTCATGCACTAGATGGTAGTGGTTATGAATTTTTAACTCAAATACTAATGGAGTTAAATACAAGTAATCCTCATGTAGCAGCAAGAATTATGACACCTATGATTAACTTAAAGCGTTTTGACGCAAAGCGTAGGGCTCTTATTACAGAATGTTTTAATAAGCTTCTTAAATTAGATAATTTAAGTGTTTCCTTGTTTGAAAAGATTGATAAGGCTTTAAATCAATAGTAAGTAAATGGCAAGAGAATTATATTTTTCTGTACAGCTTAGTGCAGATGAAGTTTTAGGAATATATAATGGCACCATTAAGAGAGTAATGGTGCTAAGTGATACAGGATTGCGTGTAGAGCTAAATGCACAGCATTTTAGGCCTTTTACTAGTAGATCTGGTATCAGTGGTAGATTTAAGATGCTACTTGACGATAATAATCGAATGTTGAGCCTAGCAAGGATAAGCTAAAGGCTTATTTACATCCCCATTTAAGAGGAATAATTATGTTCTATTCTATGTATGAGGGTCTGTTAAGACCATGTATTTTTAAACTAGATCCTGAACAAGCTCATAATATGACTATGGGCATGATGCGCTTTATGGGTAAAAATCAATTACTCACTAGTTTTATTTCGCAAAAGGTTGCAAGTCGTCCTTGCAAGGTTATGGGGTTAGATTTTCCGAATCCTGTAGGACTTGCAGCTGGACTAGATAAGGATGGCGAAGCTATAGATGCGTTTGCTGCATTAGGATTCGGTTTTATTGAGGTTGGAACAGTAACACCAAAGCCTCAGCCAGGAAATGATAAACCACGCCTGTTTAGAGTAATTCCTGCAGAAGGTATTATTAACAGAATGGGGTTTAATAATAAAGGTGTAGATAACCTAGTAGAGAATATTAAGAAAAGTCGTTATAAGGGTATTCTAGGGGTTAATATTGGTAAAAATAAAGTAACTCCAATAGAAGATAGTATTAACGATTATATTTATTGCTTAGATAGGGTGTATCAGTTTGCTTCATATATAACAGTAAATATTTCTTCACCAAACACTCCAAATTTGCGTACATTGCAATTAGGTACAGCTCTTGAAGATTTGGTTAAGGCTTTAAAGGCTCGTCAATCAGAGCTTACAAAGCTTCATAATAAGTATGTTCCTATTGCTATTAAAATTGCACCTGATTTAAACGATGAAGAGATTGAGAATATATGCTCAATATTTTTAGAAAATAATGTTGATGGCATTATTGCGACAAACACCACTTTAGAAAGAGAAATGATTAGAGACATGCCTCATGTTACTGAAGCTGGTGGTTTAAGTGGTAAGCCTGAATTTGAGATTAGTACTTTAGTACTTAAAAAGATTAATAAAATTATTGCAGGTCGTATTCCAATTATTGGAGTAGGTGGAATAGATTCTCCATTAACTGCTAAATCTAAATTAGAAAATGGAGCATCCCTTATTCAAATTTATAGTGGTTTTATATATAAAGGACCTAATTTAATTAAAGAAATTGTGAAATATATTTAATTATTTAAAAAATTAAATAAATAAACATTAAATTATCTTGTATTAAATTTAATTTAAATTTAAACTCTGTCTATGGTTTAACTAAGGCAGAGTTTTTTTATGTCAGAGAGCATGATAAAAAATAGTAATTGGAGTTGGAAGTATTGTGAGAAATCAAAAACTCTCAATGTTACTGTAATTACAAATACAGGTGCTCAATATGAAGGCAGCACTGATTTTGCTATTCAAATGCTTTGTAATGAAGCTGTTAAACCTCATAATCCTTTTACTCAAGAGGACGTGGATTCTTTTTTAAATTTCTATGAAAGATTGTCAGATATAGTACCTGGTGATTCAGATCGTATGATGTGGGCGTTAAAAGCAACAGCAATGAGACGTTTCCATAAAAATCATGCGCTAGCTGATGATTGGTTCCAGAGTACTGGCAAATCAAGATCTCACGAAGAAGGTGAAGTTGTTATTATTGCAACTGAATATCGTGGTGTGAATGGTAAAGCCCAAGAGGGCAATCTTTTAATCGTTGATGCAGACGAAGCTAGTTGTTATGGCATTTTAATCAGCAATGAAACTCTGAACCTAGATGGTTCATTTTTAATGAAAGCTGGTTCATGCGTACATATTAGTAATGATAAGACGTTATCAATTTCCTGCCTCAATAGAACAATTTTACAAACTCTCAATATAGCTTAGGCTAGTCTTTGTTCCCCTTGTATTCCAAGGGGATTTTTTTGTTCCAATTCTTTAAACGTTATCTACCTATATATGTACCTATACACTTATCCTAGTTTTATATTGGCGTAGCCATAGCAGGGCGCTATAGACTTTGTATTTGTTTAAATGAATATTGCATAGTGAATGCAAAATAATTTTGCTAGAGTTAAACATTGCATAACTAAATAATAGATAGTTAATCCCCCTTTTTATTTTTATAAAAAATATTTACACTGTAATTTACATGTGTAATTACACTACAATAAAACCTGGTTATTGATAGCTATCTTGAAAGGGTAGTTGGATAACTAGCTTCACCAAATAAATTTTTTAAAGATAAATACTGCTTAGATTAATAAGTTTTTAAATATTAAATTTTAAATATAGTTTATTCTTTGTTTTTAAATAAGAATTTTAAACAGTTGTTTAAAATTAAAGTTATTCAAAATTATCTAAATAATTGATATTTAAAAATTACAATTTAAACTATTTATATTAAATAATAATTTAAATTTTAATAAGAATTTGCTATTTAAAATAATGCTTATTTAATGAATAAATAATAATATAATGATTAATGTAAAATGTCTTAGCAAACCCTTTAAAATAAAGGGATTTAGCATTTTGTACAAAAATTACATAAAAATTATAAAACTATATTAATCATTAATTTACAAGGTAAATTAAGCAATATTAATCATTGTGAAATAATATTACAAACGTGATTATGTAGCTTTTCTACATGTTTTTTTGTCATTCTTTACTGCTGATGCATAGCAGTTCCGAAAATTATTTATTTGTATTTTTGTGTTTATAATGGCAGTTGTGTATTTATCACAGGTATAAATTGAGTTTATTTAAAAAATGGTAAAATAAGGAAAATTTGGCATTAATATCTAAAAATTGCTTTATGTGCAAATTGATACCAAAAACGGAGCTACGTATGGTATTGCTTAATTGCTGCTCATAATAAGCTTTTTGGCTATTTATGCGGGTTACAAAATTTTTCTTGTATAAAGTTGTATTTACACTAAAAAATATTAATTTTTTACCAAAATATTATTGATGTTTTAATGCCCTTCTTACATAAGCTAAAGTATTTTTTTTGTTAAATTGTTTATTTTTTTATATATAAAGGTTTTATATGCAGAGTAAGTTATTAATGATTCATGGTGAATTTCATTTGGTTGAAACATTATTAAATGATAGAGCACTTAATAGTTAGCCAGTAGGATAAAATGTACATAGTAAAGTTCCTGTTGTTTATAGAAACTTAAAAATAGTTAAAAGTGTTAGTTTTTGATTGTTAATTTAAATACATTATTCTAATCTTCTGGCATCAAGCATACAGTATAAGGTTTTATATTGTTCATAGTCATTAATATAAAACAACAATGTCATGTTTAGGAATGCATGTCATTATAGGTGTTTAAACCAAGCCTTTATCTTTTAGGTTGATTGGAAAGGTTTAGGAAGTTTTTTGTATGGAGGTTGTTTATTTAATTGAAATGTTTTTAAACGACAGTATTGCTGTAGATGAATCAATAGCACTACATACCTTTAATATGCAGGATTATTTGTTCTAAAAGTATTGTGTTATCTAGTTTCTTCTAACGTTTATTCTGAAAGGTTTATATCGCAAAGGATATATAGGATGATAATTATTGTATTGGCGACTGATTAGAATGTAAATTACGATAAAGTTGTTGATGATATTTTTATAGATGAAGAAATTATTTTGTTATGGTTTAGAGACTTTATTAGTACGTAAGTTATGTTTATAGTTGTTAGTTGTGGTTTAAAACGCCTGTGTTATTGCTTCTTTTACAATGACGTGTGTGAGATTTATTAGGTGCCGGATATTGAATGCATAGCACTCAGGAGTAGTGTTTAGCTGTTGCATGATATGATGCAAGAATAGATTAAATAAGGAAGGGGGCTTGCAGTTATAATTCTAATTAGCGGAAAAACAAAACCTGTAGTAAAAACTACAGGCTTTAAAAATACCACTTGTGCAATAAGAAATTATTATATTTAAGCTACTTTGTAACTTTTAGCTTCTGAAATACTTGAGACATTGCTTGAGTCTTCTGCTGACTCACTTTTGGATACTAAAGCACGAATCCAATTTTCAAGCATTGAATCTTCATTACCAGTTTCTTTCGCAGCAATAATATCGTGAATTTGGAAGTCTTCGCTCTTTTTACCTTTATTGTTTAAGAAATTACTTACAGTATGGAAGCGATTGCCTTTAACTTCACTGTCGGTAATGATAAAAGTCACATAACGTTTTACGCCATCATTAATATGAGAGTGAGAACGATAAAAATTGTAGCAGAAGAAGCTCTTGTCGTGCCACCATTTAAGGTAATTTACAGGCTCTAAAATAAGAAATACTTCAGCCTTTTGGCCATCTGTCTTACAATTGAATACAACACCGTTAATTAAAGGGAAGTCTTTAGCTGCTTTGTTAGCTAATTCGTTTGCACTTAATTCTACAACTTCTACATCACTTACTGCACCAACTTGAGTGTCAGGAAGATCATTAATTACGGATTCTACAAAATTCTGAGGAGCTTCGGCACTTTCTACTAGTTTGCCAAGAACGTCCATATTTAATTCTAAAAGTTTTGATCCCATGATAATTCTCCTTTTCTTCTTATTGCCTACTAGAACATGATTAACGGGTGGTATTCCGAAATCAGTCTATGTACTAAATTTCCTTGTACGCTTTTATTGTTTCATAAAATGGACAAAATAGCAAATTAGAATGCTTGTATTTTATATTAATATGTGAAAATCTTCACAAATAGTTTTGAACTTATTCTTGATTTGTTTTTTTTATATAAAAAATTGTTATTTGGTCATTTTTTAACGTAAAAATATATGTTTTTTATGTTTTTGTATGGTTTAAAAAATGTTAAATGCATGTTAAAAGTATGTTTTGTAAGTTACTTATACCCAAAAAATAGCAATAAATATGATTAATTATATTATATTAATCATTTTTTACATACTACAATTAATCAAATAAAACCACATATTAAGTGATGCATTTTTTGGGGTTAACTTTGTCTTTTTTGCTATGTTTTTTATGACAATGTTCTTGTTTTTTTATTTATACGAAATTTTTATGTGCTTTTTTTCAATTTTTTGGTTAGTTATTTTTATTCACCTTTAGGGCAATAAATTGCGACACTTATCAGCATTTGATATATCTAATGGTATGTTTGTTTAATTAAACATGCCATCGTGTTAAAATCTTCAATTAATACTAATTTTAGAAAATTATCAAAATATAGGTAAAAATATGGACGTAGCAAATTTTAGAACAGTTGTCGGTGTAGTTGAAAATAAAGTTTTTGAGGCAAAAAATAAAAATGAATGCGCATATGTTGATGTAGCTTTTGAGAAGTTTATAGATGATAGTAATTCTCAAAAGAAATATAGTTATAGCAAAATTAATTTTAGGGAATTTTTCTGCGATTCCAACCAAGTATTTTTAACATCCCAAGCTGGGTCTGTTATCAATAAATATGGAGAAGGAAAGTTAATACAGTTAAAAGTATCTTTATCGCCTAATCAAGAAAATAAATGCAAATATACTGTATATTATGAAAATATATCAGATATACATTCTGAAGATATCATAGAGGTCATTCAATCAGAATTACCAGATCCAAATTTTCCGGTAGTTACCTTATCAAGTCGACCAACAACAAAATATGTGATGTTCGAAACTAATGTTTATATAGTTTCTTCAGAAAATAATTTCCCTTTTTGCAAAGGTTATTATTCAGAGTTTAGTTCTTTAGAAGAAGCTAAAGCTAAGCTTGAGATATCATTAAAGGCTTATAGAGATGGCGAACAAGTAAGCGGTGATGATGAAGACACAGAATGTTCTTCTGAGTCTGAGCTTTTTAATAATTTTAAAGAGCATTTTATTGAGACTAATACGGATCGTTATATTGAGCAATTTCCTGAGCGCTCGGATACTGACACGGAACGCAATCAAGTAACTAATTTTGTTTTATCACTAGATAAAGCATTACCAGATGATGCTAATAATCTTTTAGTTAATTGTATTTTAGCAAGAATAAACAAAAACCTCGTAAAGCTACAAAATGCTGAAGACGATTCTAATGTAGAATCTTTTGATGAAGAGTTACAGCGACTCATAGATAAAATTGAAGTGAAGAAAGTTTTTGTGGGGCCTTTTTTGATTACCACTCCTAAAACACTAGATGATGGAATGTATGAATTCACAATTTCTATTCCTACAAGTGCTGCTAGTAGTTTTAAAACAAAGGACCCTGAAAATGCAACTACAAGGCGTTTTGAATATAGTGCGCTTGAAGAGTTTGTGCAACAAGTTAATGTTGCTGGTCTGCAGCGTAAATACATCGTGCAGATGAAAAATTGGCAAAATAATGGTGAAAAGCTCGACTATATTGATAATAAAAAACTTGTAGAAAAGTATTGTTTACCAATTTTAAATCCAGTGTTTAAGGATTTAAAACCAAATCAAATGAGCCACTTTAATACTAATGCTCGTGCTAATAAACTTCTGCAAAAAAATGAAAAACGTGTTCAGCGTGCTCTTCATGTTATAGAAACAGTGTGTAATTTCGATGTAGCTCGCCAAAAATTCTTTAATTTACTTGCTGTTACTCCTGAATGTTCGCGTTTTATAGCAACATATATGGCAGAGCATTCACAAGATATGTTGGCTAAATATCAAAGAGAGATGATTGCAGATGTAAAAAATCAACATGAAGCTTTAGTTCGTGAAAAAAATGAACTTGAAGGTAAATTAGCCTCCCTAAGAAAGGAATATAAAAATCTTGAAAACAATATAAAGAATTTTAGTGAAAAAAATTCTAAGACAGAAAGTGTTGTTTTAGCTAAAACTGTTCCTTCTGCAGAACATGAAGTTTTAAAATCAGAACATAAGAAATTAATTCATGAATGTGATGATTTAAAAATTGAAGTGGATCGTTTAAATAGAACTAGAGATAATATTCATAAAGAGTTGCGTACAGAAGTGTCAGATCTAAGTACTAGATATTTAGATATGCATTCTATGCTTAAAGCATTCACTTCTTCTCCAAAATCAAACAATGCTAGTCTAAGTTTTGTGTCTGCTCCTGTGTCTAAGGTAAGTTTAGATAATATTTCGAAATCTAGAAATCGTTATATAGAAGAATTATCTCGTGTATTAAAAGGTATGGGTAGAAACATTGATCGTAGTAAACTTATATCAATGATGATAACAATTGCGCAAAATCAATTCACTGTTTTAGCTGGATTGCCAGGCTCGGGCAAAACTTCATTTGTTAAATGCATGGGTAAAGCATTAAATCTAGGTAATAGAATGCACAAGGTGCCAGTTGCACGTGGTTGGACTTCTCAACGTGATATTTTAGGTTATTGGAATAGTTTAGCAGGTATGTTCCAAGCAGCACCTACAGGACTTTGGGAAATGTTGAATACTTTAGATGGAGAAAAGAGCCCAGAGCAAGTGACACCAGCTTTGTTATTGCTAGATGAAATGAATTTATCATCTCCTGAACATTATTTTTCATCATTTATGGATTTGGCTGATGGAGAATCAGAACGCACCATTTTTACAGGTTCTCCTGAAAAATCCTATTTGCGTGTACCTGACTACCTTCATTTTATAGGTACCGTAAATAGTGATGATACTGTAAATATTCTATCACCACGTATGCTTGATAGATCAGCTGTTATTCTTTTTGAAGAAAAGCCAAGTCAAGCTGAAGATTTTAAATCAAAAAGAAGCATTCAGGAACCAATGTTAACTTATAGTGCAAAAGATTGGATGACTTTATTTAATCCAGACGATACTCCTGATAATGCTGCTTACAATGTGTTAACTGAAATTGAAGAACTTTTATATGATGACAATCATGATTTAGGTCAGCGTATAGTAATTTCTTATCGTAAGCATCAACAAATAATCAATTTCTTGTCTGTGGCAATTCCTATGCTTTCTAATACAGAATCTGCTTTAGATTTTGCAACTAAGCAGTTCGTTTTACCAATGATTAACGGTATGGGTGAAGGGTTTGGTAATAGACTTGAAAAGCTAGAAAGTATTTTAGCTACTGCTAATCTAGACGATTCAGCAAATATACTGCAACGTATTATTGCTGAAGGCTCAGATCGTATGAACAGCTATCAATTCTTAGCCTAATTGTCTATAAGTGCGGTAATTAGCTATGATTGATGTAACACTTGTGGTGTCTTCACCACAAAATAATGTTGCTCCTAGCCAAGAAATGAAACGTTTTTTGGTTATGAGTAATGGGGAAAATATTGAATTTGCTGATTGTCCTAATAAAATATTAGAAATTCCAGAAGATTATTATTTTGATATTGATATCCGTTATCTTTTTGATGATGGATCAGAGATTTATAATAGTAGTCCGCAAATAACAATCAGTGATGAAAATTATTTTTGTCACTATATTACTGATGATGAAGGTAATAAATTTTGGCGCATACAATGGGATAATCATTCTGTTCCTCATGTAGGACGACCTTATTATGGGTTAGCTGGTAGACATCAGATAAAAATATCAGTATTTAATAATACTGATGAATTTTCTGAATATCGATTATTTATTGAAGTTTTAGCAACAAGTAATAGTGCTAAAGAAATAGGGTGTATGCTTAAGGCCATAGATGATGATTATAATCAAATTGATACCATGTGTATTAATAATAATCTCGCTACTGGCAGTAGTTTTATTGACCTTTTAGATGAAGCGGAATCTATTTATAATAGCATTTATTCTATTTGGAATAGATTGATTATTCAGCTAAGAAAAAGTTTTGCACCAAAGCTTGTTATAAAACCAAATGGGGTTCCTAACTCACCAGAAGCAATTCATTGGATATGTGCAAATACAGATGCTTTAGGTTATTGCCAGCCATCAGAACAAGATTTTACGGTTAATAATTTCCCTGTAAGGACAGATTTTGCAGCTGAGGAAATTGTAAGTGCGCAGTATGACTTGTTTGAAAATAAAGTTTTATTGGGATTTTTTGAGCAGATGGAGGCTAAACTTGCTGATGTAAGAGCCTTTATAAATGGTAAAAAAAATGCCCCAGGACTCGGACGTTCATTAGAATTTCCTGAATACATTCGTTATGCTAAGATTGTTGAAGATTATAGTATTAATGTTCTTGCTATTCATGAACAACGCGTATGTGAATTACAGGATAGCTATTATCGTTTATATAATAGTTTGCGTAAGGCTACAGGGATAAAAGATAGAATTCGACCTATTTACCCAAAGATAACACCTTTTGTTGCTAGAACAAAGGTTTATCTAGATATCTTTAGTATGATTCATAGTTGGTATTTGCGTTGTAGGAAACCATTTAGTCTTAATGATTTTGCTATGCATTTTATTAAAATAGATAAGCTATATGAGTTTACTGTTTTAACTAAAATTGTAAATGGCATCAAAGAGCTTGGTGGCGCAAAGATTGGTACTGAATGGCATGATATGAGTAGTACTAATTTTGGAGGGCTTGTAGGTGAAAGACCTGACTCAGAGCCTTTTAATTATTATAAATGGCAATTTCCGCGTAGGGAATTGATTGTAGAATTATGGTATGAACCCAAAATTAGAACATTAGATTATGCTAATGATGATGATTTAGTCGTGGTAAAAAAATTAGGTGTAGGATATAAGCGTGACTATTATTTAACTCCTGATTTCTTGTTCAAAGTAAGTTGGCGTACAACTGGAGCTATTGATTATCTAATTATGGATGCAAAATATAGTTCTGATAATACTGTAGAACAAAAGTCTTTACCAAATCTTGTAGACAAGTATTTGTATAGCTTAAATACAAAAAACAAATGTTGTTGTAGCCAATCAGTTAAGGCTTTATGGGCATTATATTCAAGAGGTAATAGATCTAGAGTTAGTGCATATGGTGCACAGCACTCTATTGCGGGTAATTACTGTTCATTCCCATCAATTGAAGGTGTGCGCTTAGGTGTTGGAGATTCTGAAGGCTTTAAGGATGTTTTTTCAATGTTGTTAAATAGTCTAAGAAATATGCATTCCTATGAGTATTTTAATAGAAATGGTAAATATATAGAAAATAACTAATATGTGTTAGATTATTTTTATTTTATGAAGCGGTCATTGTTTAATGGCCGTTTTTCTTTATATAAATATATGTAAAAATTTTTTATAAATAAAGAAGTAGAAGTATTGTTATTAAATAATATATAGAATTTTTTGGGGATGGTCGGTGATGTAGGGTTCGAACCTACGACCCTCTGGTCCCAAACCAGATGCGCTACCGGGCTGCGCTAATCACCGATTATAATTTAGTTTAGATGGTCGGTGATGTAGGGTTCGAACCTACGACCCTCTGGTCCCAAACCAGATGCGCTACCGGACTGCGCTAATCACCGATTACAAAAAACTGTGAGTGCATTATATTTTTTTCACTGAAAGTGTCAAGAATTATTTTGTTTAAAAGGGGATATGGATGAATTTTTGAGCAAAAGTAATTACGGCAAATAGTAGATATAATTTTATTAAGTAAATAAGAATGCAATTAGATAAAAATGGCCGCTCATATATATGAACGGCCGAAAAGTCACACTAAAGCGTATTAGAGTGAACACCAAAGATCTTCTGCTACGTTAAGATCTGAGGATAGGGCGTGCTTTCGCACTCGCTTCTTTGACACTTCCTCATTAAATTACCAACCACCAAATCATTCCTCAAGC
>CAZTNG010000018.1:0-27337 GCA_964615195.1 uncultured Enterobacterales bacterium | reverse complement strand
CTTATATAAATCTGCTTCTCCGGAATTTACTGAAATTATTTCAATAATTTGAAATAAATTATTAGCTACCATATCATTAGGATAAAATTTTGGTACTTCAGTACCAACATTATTATTAATAAAAGTTTTTAATTTACTAGAAAAAACATTTAATGCTGTTTTGTTACACATTCAATCAACCTATAATTATTTTTTATTCACTAACACAAACTCAATATTCTGCTTTGTGCTAAAAATTAGTATATTATCTACATATTGTAGACATTCATAAGTTTTATTAGATAGATCATTTTCAAATAAATATAAAAAAAAATAATTTTATTAAAAAATATTATTAATAGACTATCTACTCTTAACCTTGTATTTATAGTTTTTAAGCAATTGATAAAGGAAACGTCAGCAAGGACTTGAGTGTCAAAAAAAATTTAACAGGCACACCAAAAAAGAATAAATACTGCTAAAAATACATTCAACGAAATAATTAAAATCTTACAGAGAACATAAATAATAAGCAAAATAAACTCAAAGAGTTTAAGAACTTAATTTCTGAGTATGATATTTCAGTACCTCCATCATTTACCAATCTTAATTATGAAGTAAATGCTATAAATAAAACTGTTCAAGAAGTTTTGTCTAAACAATTAAAGAAGCTAGAGCTTCAATAAATAATCTCAAGCAAGATAATGTCATAGTATTAATTTTGCCCATCTCACTTTTTTACTAAAGTACTATAAAATAATAAATTAGAAAATATCTAAATCCTTTTGAAAAGCTACTAGTAAAACATTAAAATGTAACTAGAGGTAAATAAGATGATTAATAAAAAAATGCTTGAGCTTGGCTCTCGCCGTAGTGTTATACGTGAAATATTTGAATTTGGTAAAAAAAGAATTGCTGAAGTTGGTGCTGAAAATGTATTCGATTTTAGTATAGGTAATCCAAGTGTTGAAGCGCCAAAGGCTATTTCTGATACAGTGGCTGAACTATTAACAGTTAAACCTTCCACTAAAATTCACGGCTACACTTCAGCTCAGGGCGATCCAGCAACTAGAAAAGCTATTGCAGACAATTTAAATTCTCGTTTCAGTACAAGCTTTACTAGCGATAATCTGTATTTAACCTGTGGTGCAGCAGCAAGTCTTACCATTACTTTACGAGCATTAATTGACAGTGATGACCAAAACGTTATGGTTTTTGCTCCATTCTTTACTGAATATCGTGTATTTATTGAATCAATGGGTGCAAGCATAAAAATTGTTCCACCTCTTATGCCAAGTTTTGGCTTAAATCTTGATGCTTTTGCTAGCATGATTACCAATAAGACTGTAGCTGTTATTTTAAATTCACCAAATAATCCTACTGGTGTAGTTTTTGATGAAACTCAAATTAAAGCCCTTGCTGATATTCTTAAAGCAAAGAGTGCTGAATACGGTCACCCAATTTACATTATATCTGACGAGCCATATCGTGAAATATGCTATGGTTGTGAAGCTCCGTTCATCACAAACTATTACAAAAACTCTATTATTTGTTATTCATACAGTAAGGCTTTATCTCTTCCTGGTGAAAGAATTGGTTATGTATTAGTTCCTAATGACATGCCTGATAGTAAAAATATGTATGCCGCAATTTGTGGTGCTGGTAGATCTTTAGGCTTTATTTGTGCGCCAAGCTTATGGCAACATGTAATTGAAAAATGTGCAGGTTATACATCGGATCTATCAATTTATGCTGCCAATAGAGATTTACTATTTAACTCATTGTCAGATTTAGGATTTGAATGCGTTCATCCAGATGGAGCTTTTTATCTATTTGTTAAATGCTTAGAATCTGATGCGTATGCTTTCTGTGAAAAAGCTAAAGCTTTTGATTTATTACTAGTGCCTAGTGATGACTTCGGTTGTCCAGGTTATGTACGTATTGCTTATTGTGTTGATAGAGATATGATTAAACGTTCTATTCCAGCCTTTAAGAAACTAACAGAATGCTATAAGTAGTAAATATTCATAAATATTTAAGTTTGTTGAACAACAATTCAATTAAAAAATATAATTTAGGGAAGATTAAAAATCTTCCCTTTTTATGTAAATTAAGAAGTAATAAATCAATCTTTAGCAGAAAAACTTCATAAAATACCCCCTATAAGTTTTTAACCTATAGAGGGTACTACAAAAATCTTGCCTAAGTATTACTGCATAAATACTCTACTCGAGTTCCTTAGCACGTTGTTCACTCACATTCTTCTTTTCTTCATCCATAATTATCTGATAATTGTTGATTACAGCACCCACAACTAAGTTAATCAATAAAAATGCTGCAAAAACAAACCAAATTATGTGATAAAAAGTAACAACCCATGGAGCCACAGGAATTAAGTCCATTCTAGATGCTGTAACTAAATTGTAACGTAAATCTGTCCAATCTTCGCCTGTCATGCATCTTAACAAAGTAAATAAGGATTCACTTAAAGTACCATATGGATCATCACTATTAGAAGGCGCATTAGGTGCAGCTTCTTTCAACTGCTCTAGCGCAATAACCTGTTCATGAGTTGCAGTAGACGCATCTGGCAACCTAAAAAACATTACACCAGCCACAGCAAACACATACATAAATATAAGCATAACCAAAGCATTATAGGTCAATGATTTCATAGATCGAATCATTACAGAAATGATCAATCTCAATTCCATGCTAGATTTAAATAAACGTAGTATTCTGAATACTCGTAATACTCGAATTGCAGCAATGACACCACTATTAGTTGATATGTCATCAGGAATATAGCTAACAACAACTACAAACAAATCGAATAAATTCCAGCCACTTGAAAAGAATTGCTTCAATGATGAACGAGCTACAAATCTCATCAAAATTTCAATTGTATAAATAACAAGACATATAGTATTAACTAAATCATAGATATAATTTTTATCATATGTTTCTAGACCAATAACTATACAGTTTATAAAGATTACAACCATTATTGATGATTCGAATAATTTTGAGGTCGTAATTTTTTGCATTATCGAGGCAATATTATCTCTCATTTTCCATCTCGCGTTTTATCAGTTTATATAGAATGAATTATGTTGCTTTTATTTTATGTTAAAAATAAGACGTTACATCGCACAAATACATACAACATTTTTATACGACTCAATATCAAATAATATCAATAATAAAAGACAGAGCAAATTATATCACCAAGACCAAATAGAATAAAATTCTTAAATTTTAAAAAACACTCGAATTTACTCAACATAAAACTATTAGAAAAATCTTTTATTTAAAAAATATAAAATTTGTTAAGGTAATAAAATCAGCAATATATCCTGATTCATTAGTTATGAAAAATAATTAAATACAGCGACTGCATAATCACCATGTTTTTCTTATTCACCATAAACTTTAAAATAAGTAAAAATACTATTTAAATTACTTAATTTGGCAAAGTAAATTGTAATATTTACAATAATTTATAAATGGAGTTTTCGAGATTTAAATGCAAGAAATTTAATTATTTAAAATATTTGACCTTAAATTAGAATATTTTAAGGTCGAATATTTTGTGAGGTTAAATAGCTTTAAGCTATTCTAATCAATAATTTTTGTTTAAAAAAATTACTTCTTATTTATTTGCATCTAAAGCATATTGAGCTGCATGTGCTAATTGATCAGCGCAAGAAGTTCCTTTATTTCTACAAATATTGCCTGAACATTTAGAAACGACGTCAGTTGCCTTCATACCATTAACAAATTTCGCAATCATCTTCAAATTGCCATCACAGCCACCCATAAAGGTAACATTACTTAAAACTTGTTCATCATCCATATCAAAAGAAATTAAACGACAACATGTACCAGTGGTTTCGTAATCATAATGCATTCTTTACCTCTCCAACATTATTAACTTTCATAATTATATATAGGTAGTCTACCTTTTATAAAAAAGTTTTCCACAAAATTTTGCATAAAACCAATTATTTGCCAACAGATAATACTACAAAAAGCTTATATACAATATTTAAGCATACAGCAACCTAGTATTAGATTATTTAAAAAGTTTTACAATAAATAGCTTTGTTTCAGTGATATCATATAAAAAAATCACCTGAGGACAAAACAAATGCTTACAGATAATACTCTCCAAAATTTCTTTTCTATTGATGATATCAATAAAGTACAAGCTAGACTTGATAATCTAACCAAACCTCTTGGATCCTTAGGTACACTTGAAAAATTAGCCAAACAAATGGCTTTAATTCAAAAAGCATACTTTTCAAGCGACATTGTTATTAAGCCCATGCATGTACTATATGCAGGAGACCACGGAGTTGCAATGAATCATAATGTTAGTATTGCTCCAAGTTCCCTTACAACTGAAATGATAAATAACTTTATTGCTGGTGGTGCAGCCATAAATTCCATTTGTAATAGCAATAACATCCCTCTAATGATTGTAGATTGCGGTGTTGCAAACCCAAATTTTGCAAAGCCGGTAGTATGTAATTACTCTGTAGGTTTAGGTACTAAAGATTTTTTAGTTACTGATGCTATGAGTGAAGAAGAGCTTAATACAGCACTAACAAATGGAGGTGAAATTGTTTCTCAATTAGTAGAACAGGATATTACTACATTACTGTTAGGTGAAATGGGTATCGGCAACACATCTTCTGCAAGTGCTATATATGCTAAGCTTTATAACTTTAGTGCTGAAGATGCCACAGGCAGAGGTACGGGAATAAATGATGAACAATTAAAACTTAAAACTAATTTAATTGCTAAAGGGCTTCGACGTCATCCCGAAAAATTACCACCAAAAGAAATATTAAGATGTTATGGTGGCTTTGAAATAGCACAAATGTGTGGTTCTATGCTTATGGCAGCACAAAAAAACATGATAATTTTAGTAGACGGATTCGTAGTAACAGCAGCTGCAAGTTTAGCTGTTGCCATCAATCCAAGTTGTCTAAAAAATATGATTTTTGCCCATGCAAGTGGAGAAAAAGCACATCAAACAGTTCTTACAAAACTCGGAGTTAATGCAGTAGTAAACTTTTCAATGCGCTTAGGAGAAGGTACTGGTGCGGCTGTAGTACTACCAATATTAATGGCAGCAGCTTCTTGCTATAACTCTATGGCTTATTTTGATGGGGATGGTCACATTGTTCAAAAGGCAAATTAATTTATTACTTTTAGCTCTAGCTTTTTTTACACGTATTCCTATTCCTAATAAAACACCCTATTCGCCGGAGCTATTAAATAAATCAAGCCGTTACTACGCTGTAATTGGCTTCTTTATAGGCTTTATTCTTTGTGGCATACTTGCTATAGCATTAGTTTTATTCCCTGTAGAGATAGCCGTAATTCTTACACTTATAGCATCCTTTATTATTACAGGTGCTTTTCATGAAGACGGCTTTGCCGATATGTGTGATGGTTTTGGAGGCGGTTTTACTCCAGAAAAAAAACTTGAAATAATGAAAGATTCAAGAGTGGGAACCTATGGTTCAATAGCTATTGTTTGCATTATAGCCATAATGTTTTTAACTATGTCATATATCACCTCAAGCTCATATTTAGAGGCAGCTGTCGCCATGTTAGTTGGTCATACATTATCTAGAGCTTTATCAGGTTCTCTAATTTTTGATCTAAATTATCTACGTGTATTAGATGCAAAAGCTAAAGCAAAACCTTTATCTACAGGAATACACTTGACCGAATTACTAATTTTATGTATTACTGGTGGATTTGTTTGCTTGCTATTAAATATTGAAATAGCTTTTCTTTGCTTAATGCTTACCTTAATAATTCGTTTTTTATTTAAAAAATATCTGATTTTTCAGTTAGGTGGTTTTACTGGTGATTGTCTAGGAGCTGCGCAAATAATATCAATGCTATCTATTTGGTTAATGTTTACAATGCTAATATTTCACCACATACCTTGGCTAAATCCATTTCTAGAGGACTTTTTTTATGGACTACAAGGTCATTAAAATCACATTAATTAGGCATGCAAAAATAGATGGTGCTCCTGCTATGTATGGAGCTAAATCTGATCCTCACTGTCTAAAAGATGATTTAAACAAAGTAGCAAAAGTTTTTAAAGAGTATACTCAATGCTACTGCTCACCAATGATTAGGTGTCAAGAAACTGCTTTACAAGCTTTGGGGAACTCAAAAAGATTTATTAACATCGATGCCATAAAGGAAATGAATTTTGGGAACTTTGATGGTCTACCCTTTTCAAGGTATACTAAAGAAGATACTAAACTACTTGAAAGTATAAACCAAAATATTGATCCACTACCAGGTACTAATGAGTGTTATCCTATTTTTAAACAAAGAGTTTTGAATTTTATTAATGATATTATTACAAAATCTAATGATAACGATAATTATTTAGTAATAACTCATGGTGGGGTTATAGGTTGTCTAATAGCACAAGTACTAAATTTACCTATCAAGGATATACTTATGCACATGCGCGCAGAATATAGAGGTTTTACACAATTTCAAATTTATATTAACAAAATTGATAATAGTACATTTTGGGAAATTTCAGCTTTTAACAGTATTTCAGAACCATAATTTAATAAAAAAAAATAATGATTAAATAAAAATAAATTTAATAACTTTTATACTCTTGAAATGACTTCTATCCGTCCCCATGTAAGTGATATGAATTGATTAGGAATTAAAGCATGTCAGAAGAAAATAACGAAGAAAACAATATCGAAGAAGTTGTAGTTGAAGAAACATCTAACAACTCTTCTGAATTATCAGTGCCTGAAAAAGAAAGACCTAATACTCTATGCGTTCTACCTGTGTACGGACGTCCATTTATGCCAAGTCAGGTAATGCCTGTTCAATTAGCACCTAAATGGGAAGACACCTTACGTCAAGTGCTTAAAACGCCTGAAAAAATGGTAGCACTTATAGCTTTACCTGAAGAACATTTAGAGGGCGAACTAAAGCAAGAAGATTTTGTACCTATCGGTTGCTTAGTACGTATTATTCAAGCTAGAATTGGAGATGATATTCAATTTGTGGCACAAGGTATTTCTCGTGTTAAAATTGAAAGCATGAATTTCAAGAAAAAGATTATCGAAGCTCAAGTTAGTTATCCACAAAGTAACATACCAGAGCCTGATTCTCCTGAAGGGATTGAAGTTAAAGCTTATGCTATGTCAATAGTAGCAACTATTAAAGAATTAGTACCTATAAATCCTTTGTACTTCGAAGAATTAAAGCAATATTTAACTAGATTCAACCCTAACGATCCTTCATTACTAGCAGATTGTGCAGCTTCAATAACAACATGTGATGCTGATAATTTACAAGAAATATTAAATACTGTAGATCTTCTACCTCGTTTAAAACTTGCACTCAAGCTTTTGCAAAATGAAGTTGAGGTTGCTAAGCTACAGAAAAATATTAAAGATACAGTTGCCACAAAACTTAATGAAAGACAAAAAGAATTTTTCCTAAAGGAACAATTAAAAGAAATTCAAAAAGAACTTGGTATAACTGTTGACGATAAAACTGCAGATGTTCAAGAATTTAATAAAAAGTTTGCAGCACTTAATCCTCCACAAGCAGTTAAAGAAAGATACAATGAAGAATTAAAAAGATTACAAGTGTTAGATTCTTCAAGTCCTGAATATGCTGTTTCTCGCGATTATTTAACTTGGATTACTAATGTACCTTGGGGCAAATTCTCAAAAGACAATTTTAACTTTGCTAAAGCAAAAAAAATTCTTGAATCTGATCATGAAGGACTTAAAGATGTTAAAGATCGCATACTAGAATTTTTAGCTGTTGGTGAATATAAAAAAGATTTAAGTGGAGCTATTTTACTATTTGTTGGACCACCAGGTGTTGGTAAAACATCTATAGGCAAATCCATAGCACACTCTTTAAATCGTCCATTTTACCGCTTAAGTCTTGGTGGTATGCGTGATGAAGCTGAAATAAAGGGACACCGCCGCACATATGTAAGTGCTTTACCAGGAAAATTGGTACAAGCTCTTAAAGAATGTAAGGTAATGAACCCTGTTATAATGCTAGACGAAATAGATAAACTAGGATCTAGTTATCAAGGAGACCCTGCAAGTGCACTACTAGAAACACTAGATCCAGAGCAAAATAACGCCTTTTTAGATAATTATCTAGATTTGCGTATTGATTTATCTAAGTGCCTATTTGTTTGTACTGCTAATAGTGTAGATACTATTCCTCCTGCTCTACTAGATAGAATGGATGCTATATCTCTATCAGGGTACTTAGCTGATGAAAAGTTAGCAATTGCTAAAAAACACCTTATTCCTAAAGCTTTAGATAAAGCAGGTGTTAAGAAGAAGCACATTAAATTTAGTGATCCTGCAATCCGTAAAATCACTGAAGAATATGCTCGTGAAGCAGGTGTAAGAAGCCTAGAAAAATATATCGCCAAAATTGTCCGTAAACTTGTAATTAAGCTTTTAGATGATTCTGAACAAACATTTACAGTTAAACCTGCAGATATTAAAGGGTTCTTAGGCGTAGCACCATTCTCACGTGAAAAAACATTAAGTGGTGTTGGTATTATCACTGGACTTGCTTGGACATCTATGGGAGGCGCAACACTTCCTATTGAAGCATCATTAGTTGATCATAGTGCTCGCGGTTTTAAACTTACAGGCAACCTAGGTCAAGTAATGAAGGAGTCTGCAGATATTGCATTAAGCTATGTTATTTCTAATATTGAAAAGTTAGCTCCAAATGTACCAAAGGATTTCTTTGACAAGGCTCTTATTCATTTGCATGTTCCTGAGGGAGCAACACCTAAGGATGGACCAAGTGCTGGTGTGACAATGGCTAGTGCCTTTTTATCACTTGCAATGAATAAAGCACCAAAAAATGGCTATGCTATGACTGGTGAAATTTCATTAACAGGTAGCGTGCTTGCAATTGGAGGCATTAGAGAAAAGGTTATTGCCGCAAAACGTATAGGTATAACCAAGCTTATAGTTCCTCTTGCTAATAAGGGAGACGTTGAAGAATTGCCTGCGTATGTAACAGAAGGTGTGGAATTCAATTATGCAGATACATACCCTGACGTTGCAAAAATTTTATTTTAATTTAGAGTAAATTGTCTATTACTTATATAATGCTTAAATAAAATAGCAAAAAGCTAAGCAGCATGGTCGCAAAGCGACTATGCTGTTTTTTATACAAACGAAGTATAAAAGAGAGAATCATGAAAATACTTGCCGATGCAAACATGCCACTAGCCCAAAAACTGTTTAATCAATTTGGGGAAGTTATATTAAAACAAGGTAGACAAATTTGTGCTGAGGATTTAGTTGATATAGACGCCTTAATGGTTCGTTCAATAACTAAAGTTAATAATGAGTTGCTAGCAAAGGCTAATAAATTAAAATTTGTAGGAACTGCTACAGCTGGTTTTGATCATATAGATACAAGTCTTCTTGCTAAAAAAAATATAGCTTTCAGCAATGCACAAGGTTGCAATAAAATTAGTGTTGGAGAATATGTCCTTTCCGCCCTACTTTTTTGGCAACATAAATATAATTTGGATTTCTCCAAAATGAGCATTGGAGTTATTGGAGCTGGTTGTACAGGTAGCGAAGTAATAAAACGAGCTAAAGCCCTCAAACTTGATGTTAAAATTTGTGATCCCCTTCTTAAGGATACTTTAGATCCCAAATATTCATCCTACGTTAATCTAAATGATGCACTTAGTGCTGATATTATTACATTTCATGTTCCTCTTGAACGCGGTGGAAAATATCCTACTTATCACCTACTTAATGCCGAACTTTTAAATAGCTTTTCAGGTGAAAAGTTTATTATTAATGCAAGCAGAGGTGAAGTAATTGATGACTACGCACTTACTCAAACATTAAAGCAACATGACTATTTACACTTAATTAAAGATGTTTGGGAAGGCGAGCCTAATATCAGTAATCCAGAACTAATTAAACTTGCAGATATTGCAACTCCTCATATCGCTGGATATGCTTACGAAGGTAAGTGTCGAGGCACCTTTATGCTATATGAAAAGCTTTGTAATCTTTTTGGCCAAACACCAATTGCATTTAATTCACTGTTAAAAAAAGCTGATGTTTGTGAAATTACGATAAACAGTTCTATAAATGATGATTTGTTACGAAGACTAGTTAATATTGTATACGACGTACGACGTGATAATGATATCTTTAAACGTTGCTACAGTGATGGAACAAGCTTTGACAACATGCGTAAAAATTATCTAGAACGCCGCGAACTTGCAAGCCTTACAATTCATAATGCAACAATTGAAGATCAACAAAAGTTAATAGAATTAGGTTTTAATATTAGCAATTAAATCTTACATAAAAATTTATAAATTCAACAAAAAGGTTAGTTAAACTTAAATATCTAACCGCGGAGAAACTTATGTCTAACATAAAATTAGCTATTTTAGGCTATAACACTGATGCCGGTAAGGCACTTTTTGATAAGCTTGAAAGAGAAGGCATATCAATTGAAGAACTTTATCCATTATCTTATGGTGCCAATGAATTTGACGCTGTTTCACTTCTAGGTAAAAATTATTCAATTAGTGATCCTAATGAATTTGATTTTACACAAATCAACACCGTATTATTTTTTGGAAATGGTGGTGATGCTCGTAAATTAATTCCTGCGATTAAGGAAACAGGTGCTTTAGTGATTGATGCTACAATGCTTAATAACACTGATACTCCACACTTGTATTTAAATGGTTTTGAAAATTCAGAATTTGATGATGCAATAGTTGATCAACACATTATACCAATGAATTCTTCAGCAACAATGCTAGCCTTATTGCTTAAACCCCTAGCAGAAGAATTCGGTCTTAATGGAGCTGTAATCACCCTAATGGAAGCAGTTTCAGGTTTAGGTGAAGAAGGTGCTAGTGAACTAGCAAGAGAAACAATAGCTCTATTGAACATGCATCCTATTGAACCTAGACTCTTTAGTAGCCAAATTGCTTTCAACATGCACACTTCTATTGGTGAAGCAACAGAAGAAGGAGCAACAACTCATGAGAATGAAATTCAGCGCCAACTACAACTTGTTTTAGGCGATACAAAAGAAGGTATTAATTTAACTTGCGTTGTTGCCCCAATATTTTATGGTCACACTGCAAGCATAACCTTTAGTACTGAACCTAGCACCTCAATAGCAGACATAAAAGAACTAATGAGTAATACTCCAGGCATTGAGTTAGTTGAAGATGAAGAAGTAACACCTGCAAAATTTGGTATCAATGAAGACCATATCATTGTATCTAGACTAAGAGCTGACTCTCGCAGACCCGGGTATTTTAGTTTTGTAGCTGTTATGGATAATGCTCGCATAGGTATAGCATCAAATTGCGTTGGTATTCTACGTAACCTACTAGAAAGATCATAAATTCATTAAATCTATCTAATAGAGATATTATCTAATACCTTAATAAATTGAGCTTAGTATGACTAAAAAAATACTAAGCTCTTTTCTTTAAAGGTTTCACTGCAATTATTTAATAAATGTAACAATTTCTCTTTCAACTCGTTTATATATTAACTAAAGGTTGTTTATAACTTAAAGTAATTAGTTATAACTTCAACAGGTAATTTATAAAAATTTATAACTTTATCTTTTGGTGAATAAATGATAAAATAACTATATATTGTTATTTAGTTATCAATAATATTCCACATATCGTATCATTTAAATTTTTATAATAAATAAAAATAAATAAAATAATCAACTACAATAAATTAACTACAATACAAAATATTATTTTATGCTAAGGAGTTAGATATGAATTTCTCAGATATTCTTTTTACGATATTATCCTATTCGAAGGATACAATTCTTTTCCTAGCAATGTTAGCAATAATTTGTTTTACACTAATGTTGTTATCAGGTGGTATCCCAACGGGCTTATAGTATATATGTATATGCAAGCAAAAGGAGGCAAAACATAGAAAGGCCTCCTTTCTTTTTTGCTTTATTAATAAATTACAATAGGACTACATTTTTTTAAATCAAATATTTATACAGCCTATTTTATGCAAATTTGCGTTTATTCATGGTAAAATAAAACTCAAATTTGGAGCGTTTTATGAAATTTTTTTTAAATATCTTCCCTGCAATTTGTTTCTTTGCCACATATAAAATATGTACAGAAAATAGTCTTGTATATGCAACCATTGCCATTGTTGTTTCTAGTATTATCGCTTTTGCTTTAAGCTTTGCTTTATACAAAAGTGTAACCCGTATGCAAGTTGTAATATTTATAATTTTACTAATATTTGCGCTGCCAACTATCTATTTTAACGACCCTGCCATAATAAAATGGAAGGTTTCAATGGTTAACATTGTTATGGCTTTAGCCTTAGGCGCTTGTCAATTTGTTTTCAAAACCGATGTTGCACGAGCATTAACAGGTATCCATAATCCAATACCTATGCACTTGTGGAAAAATTTAACAATATCCGCTATGTCTTTTTTATTTGGTTGTGCAATACTAAATTACATATTAGCCTTCTGCCTTCCATCTATACACAACAGTATCAGCGCTGAAGAAGCTGAAAATATATGGGTTAATTATAAAACCTACGGCAATGGAATTCTTAACTTTATCTTTATTCTATTTGCTTTTAAATATACCTATAGTAAATTGACTATAGAACAAAAGAAAGAGCTAGAACTCTTAATGACATCAATGAAAAATAAAAACATTATGCAAAATAATGATAAGAAAGAATAATTACAAAGGAGTAATTTTATGTGGTATTTGATCTACGCTGAAGATGTAAAGAACTCAGGAGAACTTCGTGCAAAAGCACGTCCTGCTCACATTGCTCGTTTACAAAAACTAATCGCAGAAAATAGACTTCTATTAGCAGGTCCTAACCCAGCTATTGATAATGATGAACCAGGAACAGCAGGATTTACAGGCTCTGCTATTATTGCAAACTTTGCCTCACTAGCCGAAGCTAAACAATGGGCAAGTGAAGATCCATATTGGGCAGGTGGTGTTTACCAAAAAGGAACTGATATAGTTAAACCCTTAAAAATCACTGCTAAAATGAATGGAGCATCATTCTAATATGAAAATCAAAAAGGCAATAATACCAGTGGCAGGACTAGGAACAAGAATGCTCCCAGCTACAAAAGCTATTCCAAAAGAAATGCTACCTGTTGTTGATAAGCCATTAATTCAATATGTCGTAAATGAAGCTGTACATGCTGGCATAAAGGATATAATTCTCGTAACTCATTCCTCAAAAAACGCAATTGAAAACCATTTTGATAAAAGTTTCGAATTAGAAGTTACTCTAGAAAAACGTGTTAAAAGACAGCTTTTAACAGAAATTCAAAATATATGTCCTCCTGATGTAACTATCATGCACGTACGTCAAGGAGAAGCAAAGGGATTGGCTCATGCTATCATGTGCGCTAGACCTTTAGTAGATGACCAACCATTTGCAATTCTGTTACCTGATGTTCTTGTCGACGAATATAAGTCAAATCTCAATACTGACAACTTAGCGGAAATGGTTCAGAATTTTGAATGTACTGGTATTAGCCAGATTATGGTTGAAAAAGTTGCTCATGAGCTTACACCTAATTATGGTATTGTTGATTTAGGCGCTCAATCTAAAGAAGTAAGCGAAGGTCAATCCTGTCCAATTAAAAACTTAGTTGAAAAACCTAAAGTAGAAGATGCTCCATCAGATCTATCCGTATCTGGACGTTATGTTTTAACTTCTGAAATATGGCCTTTATTTAAAGATACGCCTATCGGAGCTGGCGGAGAAATTCAATTAACAGACACCTTAAGATTATTATTACGTCACCATCAAATAAATGCTTATGTAATGAAAGGCAATAGTTTAGATTGTGGAACTAAAATTGGTTATCTAAAGGCAATTGTTGAATACGCTTTACAACATAAGGTTTTAAAGGATGAATTTGCGACTTATCTTAAGGAAATAACTAAAAATTTGTAAATATTCTTTCAAGATAAGATAAAATAGATCAATATAATCAAAACCCTAGAAATTGACCACCAATTACTAGGGTTTTCTTTTTAATTAATATGCTTTATAGCATTTATATTTTTGTGTTTTACGTTCACACATTTTCCGCGATTTCTAAAACGTTGAGCTAAAGCCTCTGCAATAAACACACTACGATGTTGCCCACCTGTACATCCTATTGCCACAGTAAGATAACTTCTATTATTTCTCTCTAAATACGGCAACCAATGATTTAGCATTGCATCTATCTGCTGAATGTATTGCCCCATCTCAGGAAATTCAGCAAAAAACTTTATTACAGGATCGTCTAGTCCTGTTAAAGGTCTAAGTTCCGGAACCCAATGTGGATTTGGTAGAAAACGAGCATCAAACACAAAATCTGCATCCTTTGCAATACCATATTTAAAACCAAAGGACTCAAAAATAATTGATAGTTTTTTTTCTTTTTTTCCTAAAACTAAACTCGTAATATTCTCTGATAATTCATGAATACTTAATGTAGATGTATCAACACGAACATCAGTTAAATCTGCTATTGAATCTAATATGTTATGTTCAGCTTTTATGGCTTCTTCAAGAGTTAATGTGCTTTTAGCTAAAGGATGCAAGCGCCTTGTTTCTTCATATCTACGAATTAATGTATTATCATCCGCGTCAAGAAATATACTAATCACCTCATTTGAAGGATCTGATTTTATAGAATTAATATAGTTTATAAAGGATTCAGGGCTTTCAGGAAAATTTCTAATATCTATACTTACAGCTAATAAATTATGTTCAACTCTACTAAGCTTTAATAAATCTGGTAAAAAAGATACAGGTAGATTGTCTACACAATAATAACCTAAATCTTCTAATACTCTTAAAGCTATTGTTTTACCCGATCCACTTCTTCCACTTACAATTAATAGCTTCATAGTCTACCTCATCATTTTATTTATTGACTATATCAAAAGGACTTTTGCCACCACCAAATGTTCCTAAATCATGATTTCTCAATGATTTACCACGATCTAATACTGGATAAAAACGAGCAAATTCACTTGCGTGATCATTATATAATTCATTAACAATTTGCCAATCTATAAAATTTGTAACTGTTAATAAACCAAGTTTATATTCTTGATTAACAATAGTTACGCTTGCTTTGTCCTTAAACCAATCTAAACAATTTGGTGAATTTTGTGCACAACGGGCCATAAATTTATTTGTAAGGATCACTCCTTCTCGCTCATTAGCTTTTAATAAAAAAGCTAAATTAACAGAGCTACTATTATTTTCTGCATTTACAACATGACCTGCAAAACTTCCTAGTGCAGTTTTTGGAAGCTCTGCAGATTCCATAGGCTTTTCAACAACCTTAAAATCTAGATACATTGTGTATTGTTCATTACCTATTTTTAAGCTTTGAGCACTAGCACTCAAACTTAATAACAAACCCGTAGCAAACATAACTAATTTTAAGGTTTGCATAATATTACCTTCTAATAGTTTCAAATTTCTCAAAATAATCTGGGAAAGTTTTAGAGCAACAGCCAGGATCATTAATAATAATATCAGTCATAAAGCTTACAAGCGAAAAGCACATTGCCATACGATGATCATTATATGTATCAATAGCTACATTTTTCTTAACTTTACCTGGTATAATTTCTAAATAATCCTCACCCTCTACACACTCAATACCTAACTTTGTCAGCTCTGTTGCCATAGCATGTAAACGATCAGTTTCTTTTACTCGCCAATTACCAACATTACGAATAACTGTTTTACCTTCAGCAAATAAAGCTAAAGGCACAAGTGTCATTGCAGCATCAGGAATTTCATTTAAATCAAGATCTACGCCTACCAAATTAGCTTTTTTACATTCAACAAAATCATCACCAATAGTAACTTTTGCACCCATTGCACAAAGAACTTTTGTAAAATTAATATCACCTTGAACGCAATGAATACCAACTCCAGTAACTCTTATATCACCAGCTATGGCTCCTGCTGCTAAAAAATATGATGCACCTGAAGCATCACCCTCAACTAAAAAAGTATTAGGCGAAACATAAGTTTGAGGAGCCTTAATTTTAAATTGTTTATAATTTAAATTTTCAACCTCAACACCAAATTTCTTCATCATACTAATCGTGATATCAATATAAGGTTTTGAAACTAAATCACCCTTAATATTAATTATCACATCATTTTTAGCAAGAGGTGCAGCCATTAAAAAAGCTGTCAAAAATTGACTTGAAACAGTGCCATCAATTTCAACTATTCCACCCTTTAACCCTGTCCCTTTAATAGTTAATGGAGGATACCCATCCTTTTGCTGATAAGTAATTTCTGCGCCAGCCATCCTTAATGCATTAACTAAATGTGCTATTGGACGCTCATACATTCTTGGCTCACCAGTTAACTCAAATTCTCCATGAGATGCACATAGAGCAGCTGTAAGTGGACGCATAGCTGTACCAGCATTACCTAAAAACAATTTGACTGGATCTATGCAATAAAAAGCTGAACCTAAACCTTTAACTACACATTTTGTTCTATCAGCACTTAACTTATATTCAACGCCTAACTCAGTTAAAGCTTCTAACATTCTTTTAGTGTCATCACTATCAAGAAGGTTTGTTATTTCTGTTGTTCCTTTGGCCAAAGCAGATAATAATAACGCTCTATTTGAAACACTTTTAGAACCTGGTAAATTAACCTCACCAAAAGCTTCCTTGCGTCTTTTTAATTTTAGTTGGTCCATTAACAATTCCATATAATAATATCTAATACCAAATCTATTATACTAGATACTCAAAACACTTTGATTAAATAATTTTTTGCAAAAAAATTTGCAACGTTAAATTATAATAAATTTAGATTATCTAATAAAATTAGTACAAATTTTTTGCTCAGTTTCAGGTTTAGTTATCCCTATTTTTTTACCAGCATCTATGCATTTAAGCATCCATGCCATATTCTTAGCTAGAATTCTAAGAATTTGTAAACCTTCCAAATCTTGTAACACTTCTTCAGGACTATTACCATGAACCATTGTCCAATAATTAGAAGTTACAATTGGCATTTGGTTAATTGAAAAATACTTATTTATAACCTCTAAAGAAGCTGTAGTACCTGCACGTCTTGCACTTACCACTGCTGCTGCAGGTTTACCTGTAAGCTTTTTCCCTGAAGAATAAAATAGACGATCCAAAAACGAAATTAACGAGCCATTAGGTGATGCATAATACACAGGAGAACCAACTATCACTCCATCAAATTCATCCAAACGAGAAGCAAGAACATTTACTCCATCATTCTCAATACACTTGTCATGAGTCATACAATAACTACATGCAATACAACCACGAGTCCTTGAATCTATGTTTACAATCTCACTTTCAACACCTTCAGATGCTAATACTTTGGAAATTTCAGATAAAGCTGTATAAGTACAACCCTTCCTGCGAGGCGAACCATTAATTAGTAAAACCTTCATTTTTCACTCCATTATTTTCAAAAATCTTATTTTTATACAAAAAAGGCTTCTGATATTACTCAAAAGCCTATTTAAAAATATAGCTAAATTAAAGCTTAAACTTCTTCACAATATCAGTTTGTTCTGTTGCAATTCTATCCAAAGTTTCACTAGAACGTTGAATATTATTCATATCCTCACTGTTTTGATCAGCAAGCTCGCTAATCTTTGTGATATTTTGGTTAATTTCTCTTGTAGCAATTTCTTGCTCATGAGCTGACTCAACAATTTGAGAGGTCATCTGATCAATTGAGGTAATATAACCCATAATCTCTTCAATAGAACTATTAGCTTTAGAAGCTTGCTCAACTGAAGTTTCCATTTCTTCATTACAGGTGTTAATTACGTTTACAGCTTTTGCAATAGTATTACGTAAATCTGATATTACAACTGTAATTTCCTTTGTAGATTCACTAGTTCTATTAGCAAGAGTTCTAACTTCATCCGCTACTACAGCAAAGCCACGTCCCTGCTCTCCAGCTCTAGCAGCTTCTATAGCAGCATTTAAAGCTAAAAGATTTGTTTGCTCTGCAATTCCCCTAATAACAGAAATAACACTACCAATGTTTTCACCCATTTGATTAACTTTGGTTATTGCGTCTGAGGTTTCCTTAAGCTTTGCATCTAAAGAATGAGTTGTTGTTATATTATCACTCATAACTTGACGACCTTGTTCTGAAACCTTACTAACATTAGTAATTTCATCAAGTGTATGCTGTGCTGATTCTGCAACTTGAGATAAAGTTTGTTCAAGCTCTGCAGTTGATGATGCTACCATAAAAGCTTCTTTACGTTGCACATCTAAAGCTTCATTTGAAGCATTAACTACAGATGAATTTTGATTTGCTGTATCTCTTAATTCGCTAACTATTGAAACTAACTTACTAATAACAATCTTAGTTTGCGCATTCATCTTATTAAGACCTTGCCCAATCCTTGAAAATTCATCGTTAAACGAATCAATATAATTAGCTGTTAAATCGCCGTCTGCTGCCTTGTCCATAACATCAATAAGCTGATGCATTGGCTTCTTAATACTTTTAGCCAAACCTAAAGAAACAATTACTACAATACATATTACTAGTAGCAAACTGCCAAATGCAAATTCAATAGATTTAACAATATAATTATTTACATTGTTTGCTGAATAACGTGAGAAGTCGTCAGCACGATTTTGAATAGACTTTAATGTTACTTGAGCTTCTTCAATATATTTCTCACCCTCTGCAGCTTTTGCATCAATTCCTTCCTTAAATGCTACTAACTCATATGTCTTATAAAGCACTCCAGATTTATCAAGGCTTCCTTTATACAAAGGTTTAAAATATGCACCTTCAAGATCTGATTCAAAACTAGGAACCTCAAAATTAAGTTCCTTAACCTTATCCTTAAACTGCTGAATTAACGTAGAATTATGTTTGAACGCTTCAAGTATTTGCGCTGAATTTTCATTCTTGAAGCCAATATGCATATTTTTTTCTACAGCCAAACGCACATCACCTAAATCAAGAACAAGCTTATTAATAAAAAAATCATCTAACTTAATTTTGATTTTTTCTATTTCAATGCTCATTAAGCTCATTAATGAAATAAACTGGCCTTGCTCGTTATCAACCTTAACTTTGTTTGTTAAGTAATTTTTTCTATCAGTCGGAAGTGCAGCCGTTTTATCTAGATACGCGTGAACTAACTCACTTAGCTTAACAACTTGTTGTTTCATGCTTACACTATCAACACTACCTAGTGCTTGCTTTGCTAAATCATAATCTTCTAAGGCATCACTACTATTTACTGTATGATCGAATTCCTCAAGCGCACTATCTAATTGCTTTCTAGCTGTTTCTAAATTTCCAATATATTTATCTATATCAGCTGGAGTTTTAGCTGTAATGATACTAATTAAATTTTGATTAGTACTGAGCATTGCAACCTCAAGCTTAGCTGCCGTCATAGCCACGGGTTGAGCTTGCTTTTCCACTGAACCAAACGCTGTTTTTATACTAGTTTGTGTAAAACAGGTAATAATTGATGAGCAGGCAAACACTGCAATCACTATCGCAAAAGCAATATATATTCGAAAAAGTAACGAAATATTGCGAAAATTAAATTTGTTTAGAATTTGCTTAATATTCATATTAAATTATCCGTTTGTACGATTAACTATATAGCTCAATAAGTAAAAATAACCAAATATGTAATAATGAGCCTGCTACTATTTCTTATAATCAGTAGGTTTTCACCTAAAAAGAAGCATACACATATAATACACTAGAGTTTTGCTAGCTATAAATTTTTCAATTGATTAAAAATCGTAAATATCAACTATCTCACAAAATAAATTCATCAATAGAAATCTTTTACTAAAAGTTACATTTTTTTACATAAAAATTATTAAATAAAACTATTTATAAACTAAAAATCAGCATAAACACTTACAATAACAATTTTTTCTCAAATCAGTAAATACACTTTAACAATCTATGCAATATGCTTATTCATAGATAAAAATAAAACATTCATTATCCTTGGGTTACATACTGCAAAAATTCTTTTACATAAAATAAGCCTTTAATGCCTGCAGCTATCATTTCAATACCTATGGACATCATAATAATACCCATGATACGCGTAACAATGTTTATACCTGTTGTACCCATGATTTTTATCATCAATTGAGAACTTAAAAATATAAGAAAAGAACTCACAGAAAAAATTATTATTACCAAAGTACTTCCAATTAGCCCAATCATACTTTGGCTAAATTGACCACTAAATACTATAGTAGAACTAATAGCGCCAGGACCTGCCATCAAAGGCATAGCCAAAGGGACAACTGCAATTGAATTCTTCAGCTGAGCTTCTTCTTTCTCATCCGCATTATGTCTTCCTCGCTCAAGCTGTCCTTGAACCATGACTAGAGCAATCACTACAATCATAATTCCACCAGCAATTCTGAAAGAATCTAAAGATATGGAAAACCATTTTAAAATTAAACTTCCAAATAACATTGAAACAAACAATATTATGGCAACCGCCACGTTAGCTGTAATATTAATATGCAATCTTTCACTTTTTGTATTACCTGATGTAAGACTTGAAAAAACAGGTAATAAACCTATAGGATTAATGATGGCCATTAAACCAACAAAATATTTTAAGAAAACTGTGTAATCCATTTTGGACCTCTACGGACTAAAAAAAACAGCCTGCTCTTAGATTATAAGATACAAGCTGTTTTTAAATACACTTATATAAATGAAAATTTATTGCACTTAGAATATTGATCTACTTTTGAGAGCTTTCTAATTTTTTTTTGAGCCTCTTCCTTTGCTTTTTTCTCAAGATCTCTACGCTCAATTTCTTTAATCAAAGCAGGTGAAAACTCAAATTCACAAGTATTAGCATTACCAAAATTTGTTTTTTCATAATGGTATTCCTTACTGCGCATAATAAACTCTTTTTGCTTTTCTTTACGCATTTTTGTATTAAAGTACCATTGCTTTAATCTTGTTAAAATAATTGAATAATTATCATATCTAAAATCTTCACCAAATACCAATACACCACAATTTATAGACATATCTAAGTGATCACGAACAAGTAAAACTTTTTCACGATCATCTAAATTTAGATCAAGTATTTCCTGAAAAACTCTTGCACTTTGATCCATTACGTACTGCTCTTCAGGAGTTACCATTTCGGTAAACTCAACCTTCATGCGATCTTCGATATCATCTCTTATACCGTTTTTATTAGCATCAATTCCAGACATTGTTTGATCCTGGATAGGTATATCTTTTTCATCACCTTTACAGCCTGTTAGCATTACAACAAACAATAACCCTACAACAACCAAACTATTTTTCATCAAATTATTCATATTTCTCTGAAACTTCCTTAAGGAACTCATTATTTCTGCCAACTAAAACCAAACCTTCAATATAATCTTCCACATAAATAACTTCCTTATTGGAAAATTCAATGAAAATACCTTTTTCAAGATAATTATATCTACTTTGTGGAAAATCTGCTGAATATTCTACCGTATCAATAGAACATACAACAACACCTAAACTTTTTGCCTTTAAACATACTGTATCACCAATTCTCACAATTCTACCATCGGCATACCGCATTACTATCTCCTGCGCTTATTTACATTACCTAATTTTCTAGATCTTGTATTATCAGAATTCTCCCCTTCCTTTACTTTGTTAAAGCGGGAAGTTGAACTTGCTGATTTAAAGCTATTCTGATGATATTGCTCACTTCTATCCCCTGGAGGAACTAGAGACTCTTTACTTCGTCCTATCAAAGCTTCTAATTTTAACTCGCGTAATACATCTCTGATTACTCTAAAATTAACTGAGTCATGATACCTTAAAATTGCCTTTTGTGTTCTACGAGCAATTTCACCTTTAGCAACAACTACTGATGGCTTAGTACTGCCATCAATATTTTCATAAGGATCTATACCCGTGTAATACATTGTTGTAGCTCCTGCCATAGGGGTTGGATAAAAGTTTTGTACCTGATCCACCCTAAAACCATTTGCTTTTAACCATCTTGCCAAATTTATCATTGATAATAAACTTGAACCTGGATGTGAAGACATAAAATAAGGAATTAAATACTGCTTTTTATTTGCAGTTGAAGAATAACTATCAAATAGTTCTTTAAAACGATAATAAACATCTGTACCAGGTTTAAGCATTTTACTTAATACTTCAGTCTCTGTATGTTCAGGAGCTATCTTTAAATATCCCCCAACATGATACATAACTAATTCTTTTATATATCGTTTGTCTTTTAGTGCAAGATCAATACGAACACCAGATGCTACCAATATTTTTTTTATAAATGGTAAATTACGTGCTGCTCTATATAACTCGATTAAATGACTATGATCCGTATTTAAAAACTGACATGGCTCTGGATACAAACATGATGGCTTTCTACATACCTTACGCGCTTTTTCATTCATACAACCTAAGCGGTACATATTAGCTGATGGGCCACCTAAATCAGAAATAACACCTGTAAATCCTGGAGTTTTGTCTTTAATCTCTTCAAGCTCTGAAAGCACAGAATCTTGAGATCTACTTTGGATAAATTTACCTTCATGAGCCACTATTGAGCAAAAACTACACCCACCAAAGCATCCACGCATTAATGAAACTGAAGTTTTTATCATTTCATACGCAGGAATGTTTGCCTCTCCATAACTAGGATGAGGGATTCTTTTAAATGGCAATGTATAAACCCAATCAAGTTCAGGAGTAGTAAGTGGAATTGCTGGAGGATTCACCCATACATAACGTTCCCCGTGCTTTTGCAATAGAGCTCTAGCACAATCAGGATTTGTTTCTCTTATAAAAATTCTTGCAGCATGAGCATACAATAATTGATCTTGTTTTACCTTCTCTGCAGAAGGTAAAAGTAAATATTCAAACTCATGAGTTTTTACTGCAGGTTTAACCTTAGCACTATAATCTACTCTTTCATCTATTGTTAGACACTTGATTTCATTTTGACTTTCAATATTAACGTCTTTACCTATAGGCTCTATAGTAGGCAAGGCGTTTACAGATAATAAATCATTGCTATCATTGTTTTTATAATCTTTGTTTTTAGAACTAGCACAATAAGAACAATATGGATTAGGCATTGGATCAATTGCTGCATTGTGATCAACAGATCTGCAATCTACGCCATACCACTGAGGAAGTGCATCATGCACCATAACTGCAGAACCACGTACATCTAAAATTTGCTTAACACTTTCTCCTTGAGATAAACGATAGGCTATTTCAGCCATTGGTCTTTCACCATTACCATAAACAAGAATATCAGCTTTAGAATCTGCTAAAACAGAATTTTTTACTGTATCAGACCAATAATCATAATGAGCAATTCTTCGCAAAGATGCTTCTATACCACCTAGAATAATTGGCACATCTTTATAAGCTTCACGTAATCTTTGAGTATATACTGTTACCGCTCTATCAGGTCTTTTACCTGCTACTGCGCCGGGGGTATAGGCATCATCAGTCCTAATTTTTCGATCAGCTGTATAATGATTTATCATTGAGTCCATATTGCCAGCTGTAACACCAAAAAATAAATTAGGACGACCTAGTTTCATAAAGTCTGTTTTAGAATGCCAATCAGGTTGAGAAATGACACCTACCCTAAAACCAAAAGCCTCAAGATAACGACCAACTATTGCTGTACAAAAACTAGGATGATCAATATATGCATCACCAGAAACAAGAATAATGTCGCAACTATCCCAACCTGCATCATCCATTTCTGACTTTGACATAGGTAAAAAATCAGTTGGAAGCATATCAATAGGCCAGTATTTAGGATAATCTCTAATATCTGCAAAATTATGAATAGGTAAGCTCATCTTCTTAACTCGATAAAATAAACATCATCATTATAGCATATAGCTATCTATAATTAGTTTAATTACAACTAACATCAACATTTTTAAGATAATGATTAGTATCCAAACAATTCCTCTTCTGTGAATTACAGCTGATAGATAATATAAATCAATAAAACTTTATTACTTGAATTTATAGTTATCCAAATAAGCTTAAAAGAATAATTGCACAATAAAGTATGGATAATTATAATTGAACACAAATAATTATACCTTTCATGATACCCATGACTTTTTACATAATAAGGAAACACTAATGATTTCTAAAGTTATTATTCCTACCGATGGTGCGAAAATCACCGCTGATGCAAACGGCGTCTTAACAACTCCAAATAACCCAATCGTGCCATATATTGAAGGTGATGGTATTGGTAAAGATGTTACCCCAGCTATGCTTAAGGTTGTAAATGCAGCTGTAGCTAAAGCTTATAATGGTACAAAAGAAATCAAATGGATGGAAATATTCGCTGGCGAGAAATCAACTAAGGTTTACGGCGACGGAGTTTGGCTTCCTGAAGAAACCTATGATTTTATAAAAGACTATTGTGTTGCAATTAAAGGCCCTCTTACAACTCCAGTTGGTGGTGGCAT
Source organism: uncultured Enterobacterales bacterium (assembly GCA_964615195.1). Lineage (GTDB taxonomy): Bacteria > Pseudomonadota > Gammaproteobacteria > Enterobacterales > Succinivibrionaceae > HGM20899. The sequence goes on along the minus strand of CAZTNG010000018.1, from coordinate 2,700 downwards.
TCGTTCTCTAAATGTATCTCTACGTCAAACACTAGATCTTTATATTTGTCTACGTCCTGTTCGCTATTTTACAGGCGTTCCTAGCCCAGTTAAGCACCCTGAACTAACAGATATGGTAATTTTCCGTGAAAATGCTGAAGATATTTATGCTGGTATTGAATGGGAAGCTAACTCTGAAGGTGCTAAAAAAGTTATCGATTTCCTTACTAAGGAAATGGGTGTAACAAAGATTAGATTTACAGATAATTGCGGTATAGGTGTTAAACCTATGTCTAAAGCTGGCACCGAACGCCTAATTGGTGCAGCAATTCAATACGCTATCGATAATGACAGAAAATCTGTTACCATCGTTCACAAGGGTAATATCATGAAGTTTACTGAAGGTGGCTTCAAGAAATGGGGTTACGAATTAGCTATTAACAAATATGGTGCTACTACAGACGAAAATGGTGTTATTAGCTTTAAAAACCCAAATAATGGTAAGACTATTGTAATTAAAGATTGTATTGCTGATGCATTCCTCCAAAACATTCTTCTTTACCCTGCAGACTATGATGTAGTATGCGCCATGAATTTAAACGGTGACTACGTATCTGATGCTTTAGCAGCTCAAGTTGGTGGTATTGGTATTGCTCCAGGTGCTAATATTGGTACTGGTGTAGCCCTATTTGAAGCTACACACGGAACAGCTCCAAAGCTTGCTGGTCTACAAAAAGCAAATCCTGGTTCAATTATCTTATCAGCTGAAATGATGCTTCGTCATATGGGTTGGACAGAAGCTGCAGATTTAATTGTTTCTGGTATGGAAAAAGCTATTACAAAGAAAACTGTAACTATCGATTTCTATTCACAGATGGAAAATGCTACATTACGTTCAACAGCAGAATTTGCTGAAGATATTATTTCTAATATGTAATAAAAATTTATTGTAAATAACTGTTAATAAAAAAATCTTAAGTGAAAATCTTAAGATTTTTTGTATACAAATAAAATAAATATGCAACAAACTAATCATACTCACAAATTATACATACAGAACATGTAACAAAAGCTATCTTACTTGACACTCAGCAGAAAACACATAAAATAATAAATCACAAAAAAATAATTATTCTCAATAGCTAGCACCTTAAGTACATTTAACAATATAATGATGTATAGGCAAATTTTAAATATATAATATAATTTTGCTAAGTAACTATATAACTATTGAGTAACTCAAAATAACAACGGTAGATGTATTAACGACAGTTCTATCATATAACAATATATGGAAAAATAATGGCTGATAAGATTACCAATTCTGCGATTGCTGTAAACAAAAGAGCATCTCACGAATACTTCATTGATCAAAGAATTGAAGCTGGTATTGAGCTTCAAGGATGGGAAGTTAAATCATTGCGCTCTGGAAAAGCAAGCATTGTAGATGGTTACGTTATTGTAAAAAGAGGCGAGATTTTTTTAATAGGTGCAACCATCACCCCATTAAATCAAGCTTGCTCTCATGTTATATGCGATCCAACAAGAACAAGAAAGCTACTACTAAACAGACGCGAAATTGATAAACTTATTGGACAAATTGAAAAAGCGGGTATTACAGTTGTACCACTAAAAATGTATTGGAAAAAATGCTTTGTAAAAATAGAGATTGGTGTTGCTCGAGGCAAACAAGATCATGATAAACGAGATTCTATTAAAGAACGCGAATGGCAACGTGACAAAGCAAGAGTAATGAAGAAAAATCTTCGCTAAACTGTAATTAACATTGCAATAAATGCTTTCATGAATAGAAGTAATAAAAAAATTATTACTTTAGTATAAAAACAGTTTACACTTTAGATTTTATATCATAGAATAATTAAAAATAAAGCTTTGGTTATATAACTAAAGAACAAGGCTAAGTTAAGATAATTAAATAATTAGCTATTTTATTTAAAGAATTTTAAAAACAAGGGGATGATTAGGATTCGACTGGAAGAGTGAAATCAATATCGCATGTAGAGGTGAGGGTGGCCTCTTAAAAAACTCTCAAAAAGATAATCGCAAACGATGAATCTTACGCTTTAGCTGCTTAATAACCAGTAAAAAGCACCAGTAGTCGCAGCTTAATAACCTGTAGACTACCCTGGAACTAAATTTGCCAATAGGTTTAGCACTCCGGGTCACTTATATTGGATCGAGTGTATCCTAGGCTGGTGGAAAAGCTCTAAAACAGTCAGTCTGGCTCAGAGGTAGCGTGTCAATCCGCGACTATCGGGCGAGATTAAATGATTTGACTAAACATGTAGTGGTAAAGACGGAGCCTTTTGGGACGCGGGTTCAAATCCCGCCATCTCCACCATTTGAAAAAAGACAACCCGTCTCTCTGGGGTCATTCTCCGGGGTGACGGGTTTTCTTTTTCCCCTTGTTTCTAAAGGGTTTGCGCCCGTTTCACATCTTTCCAAAGCACCTCTCCGCACCATCGATTCTCCCCATCCTCCAGCCTTTCTTTCTCTGTTTGGCCCCTGATTCTCTGTTTTCTCCGGACCAAGTCCGAAGCTCGTCCGGAAAGCTACATCCTTGATTGATATGGGTTTGCGGCTTGTTGCCGTTTTTGGCGGTTGTCTTAGGTCATCGTTCGATGCCGCAACCGGACGTTTTTTTCGAAATCGCCCGCCTCGGCCATGAAAAGAAGCGCGGTCAACTCCGGCTTCCTGCCC
>CAZTNG010000017.1:0-30202 GCA_964615195.1 uncultured Enterobacterales bacterium | reverse complement strand
ACACTAATAAAATTCTTAAAATGTATACCATTTCCCATATTTAATATTTTATTTCTAACTATATTATTATTTTTGAGGCTTCATACATTGATTAATAAAAAATACCCTTCACCTATTAAGGTGAAAGGTATAATTAGATAGTATTTAAGTGGTTGATTACATCATTCCGCCCATGCCACCCATACCCATATCAGGAGCGGCAGGAGCAGCTACATCCTTCTTTGGTAGATCAGTGATCATACACTCAGTAGTAATCATTAAACCTGCAATTGATGCTGCAAATTGTAATGCGCTTCTTGTTACCTTTGTAGGATCAAGAATACCCATCTCAAGCATATCACCATACTTTTCAGTTGCAGCATTGTAGCCGTAATTACCTTCTCCCGAACGAACCGCATTTGCAATTACAGAAGGCTCTTCACCTGCATTAGCTACGATCTGACGAAGAGGAGATTCCATAGCCTTGATAGCGACCTTAATACCAACATTTTGGTCTTCATTATCACCTTTAAGGTCAGCAATCTTAGCTGCAACTCGTACTAAAGCAACACCACCACCTGCTACAACGCCTTCTTCAACTGCGGCACGAGTAGCATGTAATGCATCATCAACACGATCTTTCTTTTCTTTCATCTCAACTTCTGTTGCGCCGCCAACTTTTATTACAGCTACACCGCCAGCAAGTTTGGCTACACGTTCTTGAAGCTTTTCTTTATCATATTCAGATGAAGAATCTTCAATTGATTTACGAATCTGAGCTACACGATCAGAAATCGCTTGCTTATCGCCAGAACCATCAATAATTGTTGTATTATCTTTAGTAATAACTATTCTCTTTGATTTACCTAAGTCATTAATAGTAGCAGCATCAAGCTTCATACCTAATTCTTCAGATATTACTGTACCATTAGTTAAAATTGCTATGTCTTGTAGCATTGCCTTACGACGATCACCAAAACCAGGAGCCTTAACAGCTGCAACCTTAACGATACCACGCATGTTATTAACAACTAATGTTGCTAAAGCTTCGCTTTCAACATCTTCAGCAATAATTACTAGAGGTTTACCAGCTTTTGCAACACCTTCAAGAACAGGAAGAATATCACGAATATTTGAAACCTTTTTATCAACCAATAAAATAAAAGGTTCATCAAACTCTACAGTTGCGCTTTCAGCTTTATTAATAAAGTATGGAGAGAGGTAACCTCTATCAAATTGCATACCTTCAACTAAATCAAGCTTGTCTTCAAAACCAGTTCCATCTTCAACGGTAATAACACCGTCTCTGCCAACCTTTTCCATAGCTTCTGCAATAAGATTACCTACAGATGCATCAGAATTTGCGGAAATTGTACCTACCTGAGCAATAGACTTTGAATCAGTACAAGCAACTGAAAGCTTCTTTAATTCTTCAACGGCTGCAACAACAGCTTTGTCAATACCACGCTTTAAATCCATTGGATTCATACCAGCAGCAATTGATTTTAAGCCTTCGTTAATAATAGACTGAGCTAATACTGTTGCAGTTGTAGTGCCATCACCAGCAGCGTCATTAGCCTTAGAAGCAACTTCCTTAACCATCTGCGCGCCCATGTTCATGAACTTATCTTCTAGTTCAATTTCCTTAGCAACGGAAACACCATCTTTAGTAATTGCTGGAGAACCATAACTTTTATCAAGTACTACATTACGACCCTTAGGACCTAGAGTTACTCTAACAGCGTTAGCAAGAACATTCACACCTTCGAGCATTTTTACTCGTGCATCATTTCCAAATATTACATCTTTAGCAGACATTTTATTTCCCTTTATCTATATAAAACACAGACTTACAAATAAAAATCTATGTTAAAAACTAAACCAAATATAATAATTACTCTTCTACAACAGCAAGAATGTCATTCTCAGACATAATTAAAACTTCTTCGCCATCTAGCTTTTCTTTCTTTGTTGTATAGCCTTCGTTAAATACTACCTTATCACCAACTTTTACAGCCATAGGTTTTACAGTACCATTATCTAAAACACGACCTGTACCAACAGCTATAACAACACCTCTAGTTGACTTATCAACAGCAGCGCCTGTTAAAACGATTCCGCCTGCAGACTTTGCTTCAACTTCTGTACGCTTAATAATAACTCGATCATTTAAAGGACGAATTGTCATACTAAATCTCTGGTCAAAGTTTAATCCTTTGAACCTGCCTCCATTAACAAGAAAATTTATAAAAAAGTCAGTCTAAACTGATTAATCCCATCTGATTTCATATATGGGGATGAATTCCACATATTTCAAGTCTTTATTTAAAATATTTAAAAAATATGGCATGTTTCATAAAACATATTATTAAATAATCTAGCCATGTAATATCTCTATTTTTTTTCCTCATACTCTGCATCTATAATCACATTATTACTTTTGTCATTACTACGCTGTGGATTGCTTTTAGGTTTATCATAAATCGTGTTATCTGATGTGAAGATTCTTTGTTTTAAAAACATACCCATCATAAATGGAAGGATTGTCGACATAAAAATTTTTCTTAACTTCGGAATCCAAACTAAAACAATTAAAACATCACTTACAAATCCTGGTATTGCCAATAATATACCTGTTATAAGATACTGTATCTTATTTGAATTTTGGCCAAAACCTGACATATACATACTAGAAGTATTAGACATACTTTTTTGAATAAATGAAAAACCAACTAATATTTCAATAAACAGCGCAAAAATAACAAGAAACCACCCAATTAAATTGGCAACAAAAACAATACTTAAGATTTCTGCAAAAACAGCAAGCAACAACACTACGTAAATAAATTTTTTCATTATATAAACCTTTATTAGTATTCCTTAACATATTCGAGTATTAATTTTTAAATTAAGTTCATTATATATTAACGATATTTATCGTAAAACATACAAAAACATATATTCATTATTTAATTTTAATTCCTAAATTCTCTGTTATTATTTCAATCTTATTATGCTAGAATTAGACTAGATTCAATTACAGGAGAATGCTTAATGATGCACATTTTAAACAAAAATTTGTTTATTATAGCAGTTTTATTTTTTTCTATTTTCACAAATTGTTCCTTTGCAAATGAAGGAAAGTTTTTAAATGTTGATGATGCATTTATCCCAACTCTCATTCAAGATAACGATAAAGTAACTATTGAATTTAAAATTGCACCGAATTATTACCTTTATCAAGAAAGATTTAAATATAAAGCTTTAAACAGTTCCATAAAAAATGTCGATATACCGGAAGGTGTTGAGCATGATGATGAATATATGGGATTATCTCACATATATCATGACAATGTTAAACTGACATTTCTAATGGCCGAAACCCAAATTTTTCCGCAAATTCAAATTACATTCCAAGGATGCACAGAAGGAATGTGTTATCCTCCTACGACCAAAACATTCACTATCGATAAAATTGTATTATCAAATATAGAAAATAATAACAATCTTGTAAAACAATCAGAAACACTTCCATCAAAAAATTCAAAAGATAATGAAAGTTTTTCTATCTATAAACAGGTTAAAGAAAGCTCCACATTATTAGGGCCATTGCTATTTTTTGTATTTGGTTTATTCTTAAGTTTTACGCCATGCATGTTCCCTATGTATCCTATATGGAGTGCCATTATATTAGGTGACAAAAAACGAAATATGAAAACAGCATTTATGTTTTCATTTACATATATTCAAGGTATGGCAATTACATTTATGATGGTTGGTTTTGCGATTGCCTATGTTGGAGCCAAATTTCATTCTCTGATGCAGCAACCTATTGTTCTAGGAAGCGTAAGTATTCTATTCATAATTTTAGCCTTATCTATGTTCGGTCTGTTCACTTTCGCTTTACCATCAAAATTAGTTAATAAACTACAAGATGTTGCAAACACACAAAAAGGTGGTTCATTTATTGGTGTATTCTTAATGGGTGCAATTAGTGCTGCTATTGCTTCACCTTGTACAACAGCGCCACTAACAGGAGCTCTTTTATTTATTGTTCAAGATGGAGATATTGTCAATGGAGCTATAAATCTTTATCTTATGGCCTTAGGAATGGGAACTCCACTATTTTTAATAGGAATGTTAGGACAAAAACTATTACCAAAAAGTGGAAATTGGATGAACATCATAAAAGTTTCATGTGGATTTTTAATGCTAGGTGTTCCTCTATTTTTATTAAATCAATTCCTGTCAGCTAAATTATTGTATATTTTATCTACCATTTTAATAGCTAGTTATATATCGTATTTAGTACTGTCTACTAAAAAGCGTTGGCGTGTTTATATTTCTACAATAATTATGGGAATCGCCATCATTTTATCTTTTACAGTTTCTGCAAAATCTGATATATCTTTACATGCTAACGATATATTTACACCAATTAATACAAACAAAGAACTACAAAATCTTACAAAAAATAATGATGTTGTAATTTTAGATATTTACGCTGATTGGTGTCGTGAATGTATTCATTTAAATCAAAAAACATTTACCAATAAAAATGTAAAGAAATTATTGAAACAATATATTACCGTTTCTGCTGATGTTACAGATGTGGATAATCCAGCATATGAAATTACTGAAAAATACAATATTACAGGAGTGCCTACAGTTTTAATTTTTAAAAATAACAAACTGGTATACCAAATAGATGGATATTTAGGCCCTACAGATTTTATAAAAGAAATTAATAAAGCATTAAATTAGTCAACAAAAAACAATTTTATGTAATAAAAAGTCATGCAAAATGCATGACTTTTTTTATACTTTAAATCAAAGAAGTAAAATCAATAATTGTTTTACTTAGCTTCTTTAGGTGCAGATTTTTCTGCTTTTGGAGCTTCTGCTGCAGGAGCCTTTTGAACAATATCTAAAAGCTCAACATCAAATACTAATACTGAATTTGGCTTAATCTTATCAGTTGGAGAAAATTCACCATAAGCTAATGCAGAAGGAACAACTAATCTAGCCTTTGAGCCTACATTTAAAAGCTGTAAGCCTTCAGTCCAACCTTTAATAACTTTATCTAAAGGAAATTCAACAGGTTCTTTTGATTCATCAAAAACAACACCATCGATTGTTGTTCCCTTATAATTTACTCTTACGATATCAGTCGCAGTAGGTTTAGCACCTGTACCTGCTGTTAAGATTTCATACTGTAAACCAGAAGCTGTAGTAACAACACCTTCCTTCTTAGCATTATTAGCTAAATATTCTTCACCAGCCTTCTTAGCAACTTCAGCGTCAGCTTTCTGCTTTTCTGCTGCCTTAGTTCTCATCTGATTATCAAATTCTTGAAGTACTTGCTGAGCTTCATCAGTTGACATCTGTGATTTCCCACTTAATGCATCAGCGAAAGCTTTTGCTAATAAATTCTTATCTAAATCAAAACCAAATTCCTTAGCCTGATCAATACCCTTAGCAAGGTTTTCACCATAACTTGAACCTACTGCAATTGCAGTTTTTTCTTGGAATGTTAAGCTATCAGCACTTTCCGCCGCTGCTGCAGGCTTAGCTGTTTCAGCAGATGATGCATTGCTAGCTTTTGCAGTGTTATCTAAATCACAACCAGATAATCCTAATAATAAAGCAGATGCTAATACTGTATAAGCTAATTTTTTAATCATTTTATATCCTTTAAAGTTTTCGAATAAACGACGTTGTTTGTAAAAAAATTCATTAACTTAAGACAACATAAATAATTTATAGTTCCCTTAAACAAAATTTAAACATTAATTTCATATGTTAACGAAGTCTTATTAAATATTTGCTAAAATGCATTGTACTTTATTTTTAGAGATGTTCAAATTTTAAAACGGTTTTATTAGTCATATGTTAAAAAACATCACAGAGATCACAGAAAACATAGAATCAAGAATAGCTTACTTAGAATATAATTTAGATAATTTAAGTAATGAAGTCCTTAGTCTTAGACAATTAGTTGATAAACAACAAATACAAATTAAATACCTTGCAACCAAACTTAAAGGAGCTGAGGGTTCTAATATTGCGCCTAGAAGTGAAGAAACCCCACCACCTCACTACTAACTAACATAGACTTAATCACCTATAGATGTTCAATAATACTGTTTAATAGCTTAGTTATTTAATAGTATTATTAAAAATGAGTAAAACTTGACAAATTATTCAATTCAATTGGTTCTCCATTGCATCTATAAAAAATATTACCAGCACTAGGAACATAATTTGCTACAGAGCATAAATTATTCTTGTCGTTTATGGATGATGATAAATCTAAAATTTCTCCAATTTTGTATATGTTTTTAATCCCCAATTTTTGAAGCTTTGCAAAATTATCAGCAGACAGTGTGAAACATAATTCATAATCATCTCCACCTGTTAATGCAAACTCTAATTTTTCTGAAAACGAAAACTTAGACAAACAATTAGCAGTAGGTATTTCGTCTAGATATATTATTGCGTTCTTATTAGATGATTTTAATATATGAACAAGATCTCCAACCAAACCATCCGACAGATCAAGAGCACATTTACAACCTACATTACGTAAAATTTCAACTAGATCTAATCTAGGATTAGGATAATCTAAAAGTTCGCAAGCTTGATAAATTTTATCATTCAATGGGATTTTGCCGTATCTAGCCTTAACACCTAATGCTGCACCACCTAATGGCCCTGAAACACAGATAACATCACCACTATTTGCATTTCTTCTTTGAAATTCTTTTCCAAAAGGAATTTTTCCTAGTACTGTAATAGTAATTGATAATGGACCTCTTGTAGTATCTCCTCCAACTAAAGGAACATTAAAACTCCTAGCTAAAGAAAATAATCCTTCACAAAAAGGATGTAAAAATTCATCATCATACTTAGGCAATGTTAGGGCTAGTGTAAAACCAACTGGATCAGCTCCCATTGCAGCTAAATCAGATAAATTAACAGCAAGAGATTTATAACCTATAGCTTTAGGATCTGTATCTTTAAAAAAATGAGTTCCTTCCAAAAAAGTATCAGTGGATACTGCTAAATACGAATCTGACGGACAAGTTAATAAAGCACAATCATCACCTATACCAAGCTTTATATGCTCACCTTTATCAAAATTTGCAAAAAATTTTTTTATTAACTCAAATTCGTCCATAATTTAACACCAAAATACAGATCTTAAATAAATACTATTTTTACAAAAAACAATGCATACATATAGCAAAAAGACTTAAATTAAACAATTTAAGTCTTTTTAAACAAATATAATTGTATGCTATTCTTCAGAATTAGATTCTTCTGAAGTATTTGTTTTTTTGTCAGCTAATACGGTATTCTTGATTACCTTATCCAATACGCCATTCACAAATTTATGGCTATCTTGAGCAGCAAATTCCTTTGCTAGCATAATAGCTTCATTAATAACAACTCTATATGGGACTTCAGGCATATATACAAGCTCATAGGTAGCAAGACGAAGAATAGCCTTATCAACCATATCAAGATCCTTTAATTCTCTTGAAAGGTTAGGTTCATAAATCTTATCTAATTCATCTATATGAGCAATAGTACCTGTAATAAGGAGATGTAAATAATCCTTATCTGTGGAAACACCAATAGGTTGATCCTCTAAAAACTGAGCTTCTATTTCTGAAGCTGGTTCCTTATTCATTTCCCACTGATAAACGGCCTGCATAGCAAAATGTCTAGCCTTATGTCTCTGACCTGGATTCACTGAAAAAACCTCTCAAATTAGATCTGCTGAAGAACATTAATCATTTCTAAAGCAGCAGATGCAGCTTCTGCTCCCTTATTTCCAGCCTTAGAGCCAGATCTTTGAACTGCCTGTTCAATTGTATCTGTTGTTAACACACCAAAAGCTACAGGAATTTCTTCTTCAAGCATTACATGTGCTAAACCTTTAGAGCTTTCATTAGCAACAACTTCAAAATGATATGTATCGCCACGAATAACGCATCCTAACGCGAGGATAGCATCATATTTTTTGGTCTTTGCCGCCTTTTTAACAGCCAAAGGAATCTCAATAGCTCCTGGTACACGTACAAGAGTGATATTTTCATCAGCAACTTGACCAACACGGTTCAGTACATCCAAAGCACCTGATACCAGATGTTCATTGATAAAGCTGTTAAAACGAGAAACAACAATCGCAATTTTGGCGTTAGGCGCCGCTAAATTACCTTCAATTACCTGCATAATATACTGGTATCTCCATTAAAAAATATTAAACAATAAACCATTAAATCTAAGTCTATTGTAACATAAAAGCATTGTTAACGATAAAATATAGTTCATCACAAAAAATTAATTTTTGCAATTTAGAAGATACTTTAAGATTCATGTTTATATTTCTGTTTTATTTCTTTAAATGCTAATCTTCTTAAATAATAATATGCAAAATTCGCTAATAAACCACAACTGCACATTGCTACAGCCATTGGTACTGCATTTTCCGCAGGGTACAAATTAAGTAAAATACCTGCTAAAGCGCCCATCCCAAAACGAGTAGCGCCAATTGCTGCTGATGCAGTACCTGCTGTTTCGCGGAAAAAATTCATCACGTATGTTGTAGAATTAGAACCTATTAATCCAACTACGCAGAGATAACAAATTACAGGAATAACAATTGAAAATATATTTGAAAATTCAAATAAAGCACTAATTAGTAACAAAACTCCGCCTGTAGCACTGATAAATAAACCACCTCTAAGCAACCTTAATATCGCAATTTTTTTCACAAGTAGAGAATTAACATAGGTTGTGAATAAAATGCATGAGACATTCATCCCAAACAATAAACCATAAAACTTTGGATCAACCTTGTATACTTCAATATATACAAAAGGAGAACCTGAAATAAAAGAGAACATCCCCGCTGCATGAATTGTCTGCGCTAACATAACACCAAGAGAACGTTTATTTTTAAAAACATCTAAATAATTTGCCAACACTTTTTTAGGTTTAATGGATTGTTTATATTCTGGAATCAATGTTTCTTTCAAACCAAAAACAACAACACAAATAACTATAAATGAAAGTAGAGCGAGCAAAGCAAAAACTATACGCCAGCCAAACATTGATAAAAATCCACCTATAGTTGGTGCAATCAATGGTGCAATGGTAATTGTGAGCATTGTAAATGTTAATGCTTTAACAAAATCAACACCTTTAAATAAATCCCTCATTATGGCATTAATAACTACCGCTCCTGCTGCTCCACCTAAAGCCTCCGCAGCTCGCATTATAAAAAATACAGTAAAACTATTTGCAAAAGTTGCACCTATTGTGGTTAAAAAAAATATTGTTGCACCTATTAATATAGTTTTTTTTCTACCAAACGTATCTGCTAAAGGTCCATATATCAATTGACCAATAGCAAATCCTGCAAAAAATATACTAACTGTTAATTGCATGTGTGGTACTGAAGTATGCAAATCTTTAGCAATCTGCGGTATCACCGGAAGATACAAATCAGTTGCTAACGGAGTTAAACCACCAACAAGACATAAAATTAACAAAGTTTTGTAATATTCAGACTTTGACATACCCGAAAGACTCTTAAATTGAAAGACTCAATTAATCATAAAAATTATAAAGACAAATAAGTGATAATTCTCACTTATAACTTGGCGGTTGGTAAATATATGTCAAAACGATGATTTTGAGTTTCTATATTAGCAATACAATTCTCAGGTGCCACTACCTCTGCCCATTTTGGTTTTTTCATGACAACTCTTTTTTTTGCTAAAATTAATGCTGATTGCAATAATGCCTCACTATCAAGATCCTCACCAATTAAGAAATGAAAAGTCCGCATTTCTTTTTTTACTAGAGCAGATTTTTTTCTCTCTGGATACATTGGATCTAAATAAACAGTGTCAGGCTCAACATTTCCTTTATATTTATCAATCGATATCACATCCTCTAAAATTAACTTTTCTGTATAAAAATTGGGATCTTCACAACCTTCTTTAGCACGTCTTATTCCATCCTTAAGTAAAATTCTTACTACAGGATTTCGTTCAAACATATGCACTTCTGCACCTAAATATGCACATACAAAAGAATCTCTAGCAAGACCTGCAGTAGCGTCAAATATTATTGGAGCAGGCATATTTCCAAAACATGCTTTAGCAACAGCTTCAGATTTTCTACCACCACCATATTTTCGTCTATGAGCTAAAGTACCTTCAATAAAATCAACATATACAGGTTTTTGATTTTTTTCACTTAGGTTTTGCACACCTACTTTATCATCTGCAAAAATTAATGAAATTGGTGCTGTGCACATAACGTCTTTACATAAAAATAAAGCTTCATCATAGATATTCTGTAGAGATTTATCCACAAGACTAAATTCTAAAGGGAATACTTTTGCCATTATAAAGCATCTCTCATCAAATTTATTACCTGTGTAGCATTAGGCATAACTCCACGCCATAATTCAAAACTTACAGCAGCTTGTCCCACAAGCATTCCTAATCCATCTGAATAACACTTTACACCACTATTTTTACCCCATTCAAGAAAAGCTGTAGGTTTAGAGCTATACATTAGATCATAAATTTTTGTATTAACATTTATTAGTTTGCTTGTAATTGGAGGAACCTGACCACTTATGCTTAGAGACGTACAATTTACAATATAATCAAATGTGGTGTTAGCATCATTTAAATCATCATAACTGCATACCATAATACTTGGAAATATATCTTTAATACTTAATGCTTTACTTATAGTTCTATTCACAAGTAAAACGCTACTTGGTAAGCGTTCAATAATAGGTCCTATTATTCCACGGCTAGCACCACCGGCTCCTAGTAATAAAACTTTTTTGCCTTTTAACGACCAACCAAGTCTATCTAAATCCCAAATAAAACCAGCTCCATCAGTATTATCACCGATAATAGATCCATCATCGCAAAATTTTAAAGTATTAACTGCACCAGCTTTATTGGCTCTATCAGTAAGTACTGTAGCATAGTTATAGGCCTGTTCCTTAAATGGTACAGTTATATTTAAACCTTTACCTGAAGAATTTTTAAAAGTATCTACAGTTTTTTTAAAGTCATCTAATGGGCACAAAAGTTTGTCATAAATTAAATCTTGATTACAACTTTTTGCAAACTCTGTGTGAATATATGGTGAGCGACTATGAGCTATTGGGTTACCTAATACAGCGTATTTATCCATTCTATCAATTCCTAACAGCAGGTCTTATAATTTTACCAGTTAAAGCATCAACTATCTCAGTGGGAGAATCTAAACCACCAACAACTTCATGTACAACATAGTCTAGCCTATTACCAAACTCAATTTCTACACTTTCTGCAGTTTTTATTGGATCACTTCCGCTACGATTACAACTTGTTGACACCAATGCCATATTTGCTTGTAAACATAAAGCTTTTACTACAGGATTATTAGAAACCCTTACAGCAATAGTTTGACGACCACCACTTAATATTGAGGACACTAAACTTGAGCAAGGCATAACATAAGTAAAAGGTCCTGGCCACCTTTCCTCTATTGTCTTCCATACAGTTAGTGGGACTTTTTTAGCATCAATAAACGGTAAAACTTCCTCTATTGAGGCCGCAACTAATATTAATCCCTTATGCGGATCCCTTTCTTTAATTTGTAAAATTCTAAGGATGGCATTTTCATTAAGAGGGTCGCAACCTAATCCAAAAACAGCTTCTGTTGGATATGCAATGACCCCTCCTTGAAGAATAATATTAGCCGCTTTTGCAATAGCTAATCTATTCATTAACAATTTCTAAGCTTAGCTTGCAAAGCATTATCTTTAGCAATAACCGCATTAGCAGCCTTCTTACGTTCTAACTTAACTAATTTATCAAGTTCTGGATCTGTTACAGCTAAAATTTGAGCAGCTAAATAACCAGCATTCTTTGCACCGGCTTTACCAACAGCAACAGTTGCGACAGGTATTCCACCAGGCATCATAACTGTTGAATATAACGCATCAACTCCATTTAATGGACCACAGTCCACTGGTATACCAATAACAGGGCGAGTTGTATTCGCTGCAACAGCACCGGCTAAATGTGCGGCGAGACCAGCTGCACAAATAAATACGCCGCAACCGCGAGCTTCTGCATCAGTTACATAATCATGAGTAACTTCAGGAGTTCTATGTGCAGAAGTCACTTTAACCTCAATAGGAATATTGAAATCTTTCAACACATTCATGGTATTTTCAACTAATGGTAAATCAGAATCAGAACCCATTAATATAGCAACAAATTTATTATTCATCTTAACATAACTCCTAGTATATAATTTCCTAATGATTCCACGTTATTCTAGGCAATTTACGCATTTATTTAAAGCTTTTTATGAAATTGCTTCTTTGTGTCCACATCTATAACATTGCAAGTATTTACATCCACCATTTTTTTTCTCAAGGAACAACTTACTTCCACACTCTGGACACACATGTAAAATTGGACGAAAATTTGTATGAAATCTACAATCAGGATATCTATCACAAGCCCAAAACACCTTATTGTATCTAGTTTTGCGTTGTTGTACATGACCTTGTCCACATTCAGGGCATTTAAATTTTTCTTGTTCATCCTTATAAATATAATCACAAGCTGGATAATTAGTACAGCCTATAAATAATCCATAACGACCACTTTTAACAGCTACTATTCCACCGCATAAAGGACAAGATCTACCATCTATTTCTTTCTCTATTTTAATAGCCAAAGGTTGACTATAAGCAGTCATATAACGACAAACAGGATAGTTAGAACAGCCTAACATCACACCTCTACGTGTAGAAGTCATCTTTAATTTTGCGCCACACTCTGGACACACGCCATAATCTTCATCAGTTTCTATAGATGATTTTTCTTCAGATTTACTCTTAGATATAGCTTCACTGTCAACGTTTATCGATATAGATGCTGCATCTATAACTTTAGTATCTTCATTGTCATCTTGTTTTGATAATTTATCGTCACACATTTTTAATAGTACCTAAACAAAAAAAACGCCGTAAATCAAATTACGACGTTTCCAAACTTTAAATAACGCTAATTTTTAAGGACGTACAGCCTTATATCCTACAGAAATAGTATCATTAGTCTTCATTACAATACCCAACGATACATGTTCATAAGTACGATAAACCATTACTTGACCAATCATATCATCCGGTAAAATATTTGAACGCAAAGCATTTAACTGCTTACCAGCAGATGCCATTGTGGTATATTCAATATCAGATGCATCTCTACCTGCCATTGCAGCACCTGGACGCATTAAAGAGAATACATCTCCTGTAGTAACCCCATCCTTACTTCCTTTACTTAAAAGAATAGTAGAATATTTACCTGTTAAATTACCATCATCTGTCAAACCCACAACTACAGCATCAACTGTTGCTGGCTTAGGAATAAAATACAAATTATATCCTGTGTCAACATTAAATGGCATTACATAATCACCAATCTTAATAGCACCTTGATTCTTAACAACCAAAGATTTAGTTAAGTTTGTTTCATACTGATCACCAGCCATAAGAACACCTACAAACTCAGCGCGGTAACCGATATCGTTACCGTTTTCATCCTGGTACATTTGTCCTTTGTGGTAAATACCATATTGCTGTCCTTTATTTAAAGCTCCGCGTACATAAACATCTGAAGTTTCAGCAATTAATTTATGACTATCTGAATGCCCTAAAATGAAAGGAATCTTAGCTAACTCATCTTTGTTAGCAGGTAAAATTAAATCATGCTTTAAAAAAGACTTAATTAAATCAGCATTTATTGTTTGCACTGGAGCTGTTTTAGCAGTTGAAGTTGGATTTTCTTTTTGAAGATATGGCTTACCATCAATCCATACTAAAGTTAATACATCACCTGGATATATCCAATGAGGATCACTTACCTGTGGATTAACATTCCATATCTTTGGCCAATACCAAGGCTTCTTTAAAAATTTAGCCGAAATATCCCAAAGAGTATCACCTTTTTGCACAACATATTTAGTTGGGTGGTTTTCCTTAACCTCAAGTGTGTCTGCAAACGATGCTGTAGCAAAAAGCACAGCCGCAGCAAAAATTCCTATTTTACGTAAAATCATACAGATCCCTGCTTGTATCATCCAATCCATGCCATGCAATCAAACTTGCATGATAAATTCTAGTTAGACCTATCTTTTTGTCTAGTATCAGTCTTTAATCATTAATATATAACAAACACCAAAAAACAAAATGACTATTTTAATTCCAATTATACATAAGCTTAAGTATTTAGGTAAATCAACGTCAATAGCTGTAACTTTTTTTTAAATGACTGATCACAATTATTGAATCCTACACATAAATTTTTACAAAATGTTAATTTTGTAAATTATTTGTATAAACCAAATTCAAAATTACTTAAACATATTCATAAAATTTAAAAAAAACCATTCTCCATTAATGTTTTCATATCTAATTCTTTTTTAGAAGAATCATCTTTCTGCTGAACACAAGAAAATAATCTTTCTAAATATCTCGCTAAAACATCTACTTCAATATTTACTAGTTGGTCTTTATGCCAATTTTCTGAAGTTGTAACACCATGCGTATGTGGTATTAGTGTTAATCTAAAGCAATCATTATCAACATCATTGACAGTTAAACTTATGCCATCAATAGTAATAGAACCTTTTTTAGCTATATAACGCGATATTTCCTTTGGTGCTCTAATCCAAACATCAGTAGCATCGGTAGATTTATTTAATGAAATAATTTCCCCTACACCATCTACATGTCCTTGAACAATATGTCCGCCCAAATGTGTACTAGCAGTTAAAGCTTTTTCAAGATTCACTTTCATACCTTTTTTAGCAGTTTTAAAAATTGTGCAATTCACAGTTTCATGTGAGATATCTGCATCATATGAATTACCGTATAGATTAACAACTGTAAGGCAAACACCATTACAAGCAATTGAATCACCAATTGACACATCACTAAAATCCATATCTTTAGCTTCGATACGTACAGTTGCACCTTTACCATTAGCACTAATATCTAATAATGTACCTACACATTCTACAATACCTGTAAACATGCTATGAATTTTCTCCTAACTTATATGTCAATCTAATGTCTGAGCCTATCTGCTTAACATCAGATAATTCCATATCTTTTACTTCAGACAAATGTTCAATCGAATCAACTGCAAAAGCTGATTTAGCATCAGCTCCTAAAATTTTTGGTGCAACATAAGCTATAAGCTCACTAACAAAACCATTTTTAATTAAAGAACTTGCAAATTTTCCACCAGCTTCAACTAAAATACTGCGAATTTTTCTATGGTTAAGTTCTGCTAACAATATTTCAAAATCAATATGTCCATTTTCAACCTCAGACTCAGGAATTTGAATAACAATTGCTTTATCTGTAAATTTTAATTCATGGACATTATTATCAGGGCTTAACTTGATTAACCAAACTTCGCCACCATCTTTAAAAATATTTTCTTGCCCTGTAATTTTATTTTTAGAATCTACTACTACTTTTATCGGTTGTCTTACCATATCTCTTGGATAATCTAAGACCATGCTCCTTGGTAATTCATCATATCTAATATTTAAACTAGGATTATCAAGCAAAACAGTGGTTGCTGAAGTCATTATTACTTGATTCAATGCCCTTAATTTTTGCACATCTTTTCTTGAATCAACAGATGTAATCCACTTACTTTCACCTGATTTTAACGCAACCTTACCATCTAGACTCATACCTAGCTTAACAGTAATATAAGGACGACCTTTTCTCATAGCATAAAAAAAAGCTTTATTAAGTTCACTAGCATCTTTTTCTAATACGCCAACATCTACAACAACGCCAGCTTCTCTTAATATTTTTACGCCATTTCCACTTACTAATGGATTAGGATCTAGTGTCGCACAAACCACACGACTGACACCAGCTTCAACAAGAGCTTTCGCACACGGTGGTGTTAAGCCATAATGGGAACAAGGTTCAAGTGTTACATAAGCAGTAGCACCATGCAAATCACAGCCTTGTGAATTACGCATCGCGCAAATCTCAGCGTGAGGTAATCCTGCCTTAACATGATATCCACTACCTAATATAATATTATTTTTTACAATTACACAGCCAACACTTGGATTAGGCGCTGTAGTAAAAACACCATGTTTTGCAAGCTCCATCGCTTGAGTCATAAATTTAATATCTATATCAGAAATGCTCATACTCTCACCTTGATCGAAAATTGGTTCCTACTTTACTAGCATAACAAAATTCACAAAAATTAGTCACTCTCTCCAAATTTTGCAATTTCATTACCAAAGTCTTTAATATCCTCAAAACTTAAATATACAGAAGCAAATCTAATATATGCAACAGCATCAAGTTGCTTAAGCTCATCCATCACTAATCTACCAATTAAGCTAGAACGAACTTCTCTCTCCCCTGTAGCTCGTAATCTTGATTTGATATGATTCACAGCATTCTCCACAGCTTCTGTGCTAACAGGCCTTTTTTCAAGAGCCCTTTTCATACCATTTTTTAATTTTTCTTCATTAAAAGGCTGTCTAATCCCATCATTTTTTATAACATTAGGCATTATCAATTCAGGCTGCTCAAAAGTTGTAAATCTCTCATGACACACTAGGCATTCACGTCTTCGTCTTACTTGAGCTCCTTCAGACAATAATCTAGTATCAATAACCTTAGTATCATCTGCATTACAAAATGGACAGCGCATAATTTAACCTCTACTAACAGAATACTTAATAAGTGTACCACACATATTTGATTCTTATTTTAAGCTTTAATCTATTATCACAAAAAAAATCCTGATTGTTATGTACTTTATACTACAATCAGGATTTTCTATATAATAAACATTACAAATTTTCAGCTAAAACATTGCCTAGATAAAAATTTTATGTACTACTTATTTAAATAAACAGGGAAACGCTTGCAAAGAGCTACAACTTTAGCCTTAACAGTCTTTTCAACTTCTTCATTACCCATATTATCTAGGATATCACACATCCAAGATGATAATTCAGAAACTTCAGCTTCCTTTAAGCCTCTACGTGTTACCGCTGGGCTACCAATACGGAGACCTGAAGTTACAAATGGAGAACGAGGATCATTAGGTACTGAATTCTTATTCACAGTAATATTTGCTCTACCTAAAGCGGCATCAGCATCTTTACCAGAATATTCACGATCAATTAAATCCACTAAGAATAAATGATCATGTGTTCCGCCAGAAACTATCTTATAACCACGATCCAAGAATACTTGTACCATTGCTTGAGCATTTTTAAGTATTTGAGCTTGATAAGCTTTATATTCTGGTTCCATTGCTTCCTTGAAAGCAACAGCCTTAGCTGCAATTACATGCATTAAAGGACCGCCCTGAGAACCAGGGAATATTGCAGAATTCAACTTCTTGTAGATAGTTTCATCACCACAAGATGAAAGAATAATACCACCACGAGGACCACCAAGAGTCTTATGGGTAGTTGAAGTTACTACATGAGCAAATGGTAATGGATTTGGATATAAACCTGCTGCAACTAAGCCAGCAACGTGAGCCATATCAACAAATAAAAATGCACCTACAGCATCAGCAATTTCACGCATCTTTGCCCAATCAACAATTCCGCTATAAGCAGAAAAACCAGCAACAATCATCTTAGGCTGACATTCTTTAGCCTTAGCTAAAACATCATCATAATCAATGTTACCATTGTTATCTACGCCATATTGAACTGAATTGTAAATCTTACCAGAAAAACTAACAGAAGCGCCGTGAGTTAAATGACCACCATGAGCTAAACTCATACCCATTACAGTATCACCAGGATTAACTAAAGCCATATATACTGCAGCATTAGCCTGAGAACCTGAATGAGGTTGAACATTAGCGTAGCATGCACCAAATAAAGCTTTTGCACGTTCAATAGCAAGAGTTTCAACCTTGTCTACAAATTCGCAACCACCATAGTAACGCTTTCCTGGGTAACCTTCAGCGTACTTGTTAGTTAATTGAGAACCTTGAGCTTCCATTACGCATTGACTTACATAATTTTCAGAAGCAATAAGTTCAATATGTTCTTCCTGACGATTGTTTTCACTAGCAATTGCATCCCATAGTTCTGGATCGTATGCTGCGATATTCTTTGCTGGATTAAGCATTTAAATCTCCACAATTTGGCAAACTATCAGTGAGTGAGCTACTCACATCAAATACTATTGCTATTTTACTTTTTTATGATAAAAAATAATAGTAAATCACAAAAAAAATCTTATTTTATTATATTTACAGATTATCTTAAAATCCTTTAAATTTATTAAAAGAAACATTTCGCTGAAAGTATTGGAAAAAATAAATTAATAAAATTGTTGTTAAATGTACGTAAAAACACACAATTTATGCAAAAACATCAAAAAAAATTCGTTAAAACACAAAAAAAGGCATTTTTTGCGCAATATTTAATAAAATTAGGTAAAATATGGTAATTTGGTTTTATAATCTTAAAAATTTAGTAAAAAAGTAGAATCAGTAATTTAATATAAAACTATACAACCTTACTTTTAAGCATTTTTTTGAATGTTAAAAGCATGTATGTTGAATTTATTACATAATTTGTTTTGCTTTATATGTTACAAAGGTAAAAATAATGAGCCATAGAATTTTAGTTCTTAATGGACCCAACTTAAACTTACTTGGAGTAAGAGAACCTGGGATATATGGAAGTACTGGCTTACCACAAATAATTGAAAATCTAGAAAAAATTGCTACCGAAAATAACATCATATTAGATTCGTTTCAATCTAATGCTGAATTTGAAATTATAAATAAGATTCATTCTGCAATGGGAAAAGTTGATTATATACTTATAAATCCTGCTGCATTTACCCATACAAGTGTAGCCATACGTGATGCACTACTTGGTGTTAAAATTCCTTTTTTTGAAATTCATATTTCTAACGTGCATTCTAGAGAAGAATTTAGACACCACTCCTTTTTATCCGATATTGCAACTGGCGTGATATGCGGTTTTGGCACTGATGGTTACGAGTATGCATTACGCGCTGCCATCAAAAGAATTCAATAATACATACAAAAGAGAAGATATTTAATATGCAAATTGATATCAACAAAATTTCAAGATTACTCAAAATCGTTTCTGAATCTGACATAGCTGAACTTGAATTAAAAGAAGGCGAAGAACAGATTAAGATTACTCGTGCAATTGCATCTGTTGCAACAGTTCAACAGGTTGTTGCTGCTCCTATCGCTACAGCAGCTCCTGCTATTCAAGCTACTCCTGCTGCTGCTCCAGTTTCTAACGTTGCTGAAGAAGTAATAGCTGGACATATAATGAAATCACCTATGGTTGGAGCATTCTACCGTTCAGCTAATCCAGAAAGTCCTGCATTCGTTGAAGAAGGTAAGTCAGTTAAACAAGGTGATACAGTATGTATTATCGAAGCAATGAAAATGATGAATCAAATTGCTGCAGATAAATCAGGTGTTATCAAAAAAATTCTAGTTGAAAACGGCGCTACTGTTGAATATGACCAACCATTATTTATTATTGAGTAAGCAAGAGAGTTGTTAAATGGCTAAGATTGAAAAGGTTCTTATCGCAAACCGCGGAGAAATAGCACTACGAATTCTTAGAGCCTGCAAAGAAATGGGCATTAAGACCGTAGCGGTGCATTCTACTGCAGATCGCGACCTTAAACACGTGAAGCTTGCTGATGAAACTATTTGCATAGGCCCTGCTTCTGCTAAAGAATCATATTTAAATGTTCCTTCACTTATTGCAGCAGCAGAAGTTACTGGTGCAAATGCAATTCACCCAGGTTATGGTTTTCTCTCAGAAAATGCTGAATTTGCAGAAGTAGTTGAACGTTCTGGTTTTATTTTTATTGGACCACGTCCAGAAACAATCCGCCTAATGGGCGATAAAGTATCTGCAATCCAAGCAATGGAAGCAGCTGGTGTACCATGTGTACCTGGAACTGGCGTCCTTACTGATAATGCAGAGGAAAATAAGAGACTAGCACGCGAAATTGGATATCCTGTTATCATTAAAGCTGCTGGTGGCGGCGGCGGACGAGGAATGAGAGTCGTTCGCAAGGAAGAGGATCTTATTGAATCCATCGCTTTAACTACTCGAGAAGCAGACTCATTCTTCAATAATCCAGATGTCTTTATGGAAAAATTCCTAGAGCACCCAAGACATGTAGAATTTCAACTATTATCAGATGGTCAAGGACACTCTGTATATTTAGGTGAACGTGATTGTTCAATGCAGCGTAGAAATCAAAAGGTTATCGAAGAAGCTCCTGCTCCAGGAATTACCGCTGAACAACGTAAAGATATTGGTGAAAGATGTGTAAGAGCATGTAATGAAATCAATTATCGTGGTGCTGGTACATTTGAATTCTTATACGAAAATGATCAATTCTTCTTTATTGAAATGAATACTCGTGTCCAAGTAGAACATCCAATAACTGAGCTAGTAACTGGCATTGATATTGTTAAAGAACAATTAAAAATCGCTGGTGGCAATTACCTAACATTCAAACAAAGTGATGTTCATCTTAAAGGACATGCAATTGAATGCCGTATTAATGCTGAAGACCCTAGAACTTTCATGCCTGCACCTGGCAAGATCGCTAGACTCCATACACCAGGAGGTCCTGGAATTCGTTGGGATTCACATATTTACGAGAATTATGTAGTACCACCATACTATGACTCAATGATTGGTAAGTTAATTGCTTTTAATGATAATAGAGCATTAGCTATTGCGCGTATGCGTCAAGCTTTACATGAGCTTGTTATTGATGGCATAAAGACCAATATTCCTTTATTAAAGGAATTAATGGTAGATGAAGCTTTTAATAAAGGTGGTTTCAATATTCACTACCTTGAAAATAAACTAGCTTTAGAAAGTGCTACAAAAAAATAAATAGTTTGTAGTATATCATCTTATAAATAAAGGGCTTAATTTGTTTCAAATGCAAATTAAGCTTTTTTATTGAAAATTTTCTAGAAACTATTGCCTTGGATGAGCCTTCTCAAAAACCTTATGTAATCTTTTACTAGCAACATGCGTATATATTTCTGTAGTATTCAAACTAGCATGTCCTAATAATTGTTGTACAGTAGACAAGTCTGCACCATTATTTAATAGATGTGTTGCAAAAGCATGCCTAAATATATGAGCTGATGGAATAGGATTAAGACCTATTTTTTTTGCATAAAATTGAATTCTTAGAAAAAGATTTTGCCTAGATAAAGGTTTACCCGTTTTAGGAGATGCAAAAATATAACATGTTTTAAATTGACCAAAGTTTTTTTGATAAAAATAAATGTATTTTTTTAATAAATCTAAAGTTACTAATGCAAGAGGAACTAATCTTTCTTTATTTCCCTTACCAATAACTCTAACTGTTGAATTCTCAAAATTAATATTTTCAAATTTTATCGATGTCAGCTCTGATGAACGCAATCCCGTAGCATACAATAATTCCATCATCGTTTTATCGCGTAATTCTATAAAAATATTCTCATCAGGAGCCTCTATAATACGTTGCATAGTATCTTTGCTTAATATCTTTGGAATTCTTTTATCAAGCTTTGGTAACTCAAAATTTAACAAAGGATCATCTGTCCTTATACCTTCTAGTTGCTGATACTTTAAATATGATTTAATAACAGTTATTATTAAATCAATGGTCTGGGACTTTAGTACTTTTTTATGTTGGATAAAATTTATGTAGTTATGCACATCCATTGCTGTATAGGTATTTA
Organism: uncultured Enterobacterales bacterium; assembly: GCA_964615195.1. Classification (GTDB taxonomy): domain Bacteria; phylum Pseudomonadota; class Gammaproteobacteria; order Enterobacterales; family Succinivibrionaceae; genus HGM20899. The sequence continues at coordinate 8,333 of CAZTNG010000017.1, read as the reverse complement.
CATCAATATGATTCTCTTTTAAATAGTCTATAAAGAACAAAAGCTGACGACTATACGTCTCTAAAGTTGCATTACTTAAACCTAGATCAATCGTAATATAATCTATATATTGCTCAATTACATTTAAATTATGCATACAATCCACTTATAAAATAAATCACAACAATAATAACAAAAGCCCGCTTTTAGCGGGCTCTTAGTTAATAATTCATAAGAATTATATTACTCTGCATGTTCCTTTACATAAGTAACAGGAGCTTCGCCAGTTACATCGATGTAGAAATCATATAAGCCATCAGCTGGAGGAGTAACCTTAACTTCTTCAAATACTGACTTTGGATTTAAAACGATAGGATCTCCACCCCATTCGAATACACCAGGTTGTTCCTTGTAACCGAAGTTAGTACCAGAAGTCCAACCAGCATCAGCGAACTTAAACTTATATGGAGCCCAGTCAACCTTAAGTTCAGCAGTTGCCTTATAAACGCCGTCAGAAACCTTAGTAATTAAATACTGGCTCTGTGCATTCCAATCGTTCATTTCGCCACGAAGGTAAATCTGAGTACCAAATACATCAGCAGCACCTGCTGCATCACCAGAAGCACTATCAGATGCACCATCAGATGCACAACCAGCTAAAGCAAGAGTACCTGCAGCAATTGCAGCTAAAAGGAGTTTCTTATACATGTTCACATATCCTTGGTTATTTTTTTAAATGTTGCACAAATTATACTTATGAAATAATTTTTCTAAAGTGCCATACATCACATATTTGATTTTATAGTTAACGAAAACTCTGAAATAACAGAATTTTATAAAATTGCTCACAAAAAACTACTACCAGTTTTTCATGGATATAAGAACTAACTTTTGCAAATCTCTACAATATCCAAATATTACAAAATAATAATTTTATACATTTTGGCTTAAGAGCAAATATTTTTTATGTATTTCAACAATGTGTTTTTCTAAATCTTCTGGTTTTGGGAAATTTGATACCAAAACATCATCACTCTTTGCAAGTTTTATATCTCTAGGTAATTGACTAAGCACTATGTTTTTTGCAATATCATAGTTACAACCATCCCTAAGCATTGTTCTTTTTATCTGAGTTTCTTCATCGATATCCATACATAATATTCTATTTGTTAAATCATCTAATTTATTTTCAAATAAAAGAGGAGCAACTAAGACTATATAGCTTTCACTTCCTTGTATGTTCAATTCAACAGTAATTTTATTTCTAATAAGTGGGTGTAATAAATTATTAAGAAAATCTTTCTCTAAATTAGAGCTAAAAATAATTTCTCTTAAATAACATCTATTTAAACTACCATCTACACAAATAATTTTTTCACCATAATGTTCTCTTATGCAATTAAGTGCATAAGTACCTGGTTCAACTATTTGTCTTGCACAAATATCAGCATCTATAATTCTACATCCAAGCTTTTTAAAAGTATTGCTTACCGTTGTCTTACCTGTACCAATACCACCAGTCAACCCTAAAACCCATTTTGATGAACTCATTAGTGAAATCTCTACCCAACTTAATACCTATATATAATAATATAACTAAAAACATAACACATAAAATTTATGATAAAAAAGGGTAAAACATAAGTTCTACCCTTTTAAGGTTTAATTCAAAATTAAATAAATTATAAGCCTAATTTAGTATCATATTAAAATACCAATTATTGATATTTTGCCCCCATAACAATACTAAAAAACCTGAAACAGCAATATATGGTCCAAAAGGAATCTGTTTATTTGAACTCTTACTTTTAAATATTATATAAGAACCACCTATTACAGCGCCAAGAAATGCAGATCCGACAATAATGGCAAATAACATATTAGAGCCAAGCCAAGCGCCTAAACATGCAACTAACTTAAAATCTCCATACCCCATTCCCTCTTTACCTGTAATTAGCTTAAACATCCAATAAAAACCCCACAACACAAGGTAACCTAAAACAGCACCATATATTGATTGTTGAATTGATACATAAGTATTATTTAAGTTTAAGAGAACACCTAGCCATAATATTGGAAATACAATTTCATCAGGAATAATCATCTTATCGTAGTCTATACCTGAAACAGCAATTAATGACCAAACTAATATTAGAGCACCCACCAATTGAATTGTTGGACCAAAATGTAATGCCAAAATTAAAGAAATTAAACCAGTAAAAGCTTCTACTAAAGGATAACGCCAGGATATAGGTTGTCCACATCCATGACATTTTCCACGTAAAACTAAAAAACTTATTACAGGAATATTTTCCCAAGCAGTTATTTTATGCCCACAATTTGGACACCTTGAACGAGGAAACATTAAATTAAACTTTTCTCGTTTTGGAAGTTCTTTATCAGGATAAAAATATTCTGAATATTCATCCTTATAAGAATTTTCCATCATTACAGGCAATCTATAAATTACCACATTCAAAAAACTACCAATTAAAAGACCTAAAATTGTTACATAAGTGTAAAACAACCAAGGTAATTCATTAAGAGTCTGTACAAATTCAGAAAAAAAGTTCATATAATCTCTAACAACAAAAAAGGGTTCCAATAAATATTAAAGGAACCCTTATTAACAATACAAATATTACTTAATAACGCTACCCATAGAGAATATTGGCAAGTACATAGCAATAACTAAACCGCCGATAACAACACCTAAGAATACCATTATTAAAGGTTCAAGCATTGATGATAAACCATCCACAGCATCATCAACTTCCTGCTGATAAATACCAGCAACTTTATTTAGCATCGCATCTAATGAACCAGCTTCTTCACCAATCATTACCATCTGATTCATCATTGGAGGAAATATTTGAGTTGCGCGCATAGCCGTATTTAGCTGCATACCGCCCATTACATCCAAACGAATTTCCATAATAGCATTAGTATACTTAGCATTACCAGCAGCACCAGCTGCAGAAATCAAAGCATCTACTAATGGAATACCCGCTGCGAAAGTAGTAGCTAAGGTTGAAGCAAAACGTGCTAGACAACCTTTTTCTAAAATCTTACCAACAATTGGAGCTTTCAACAATGCCATATCAACATTATCATGGAACTTAACATTTCTCTTATATGAGAACATAAAGAACCAACCACCAATCATGAGAATTGGTAAAATTATAAACCACCATTCCTGCAATAATCGTGATAAATTAACAACAAACTGTGTAAACGCTGGAAGTTCTGCACCGAACCCCTTAAATATACCTTCGAACTGAGGAACCACATAAATCAACAATATAGCTGTTACTATTGCAGCAATACAAACAACAACAGCAGGATACATCATGGCTTTCTTAATCTTAGATTTTAAAGCTTCAGACTTTTCAGAATAAGTTGCAATTTGATCATATATTGTTTCAAGAGCACCTGATACTTCGCCAGCTGCAACTAAATCACAATAAAGCTTATTGAAATAAAGAGGATGCTTTCTTAATGCCTGATTAAATGGCGTACCTGCAGATACATCTTCACAGATACTAGATAAAAGCATACGCATTGAAATTTTATCATGACTTTGAGCTAACAATTCAATAGATTGAACCAATGGAACACCTGCTGATAACATTGTCGTAATCTGCCTAGACAATGTTGCAATATCTACTGGTTTAATCTTAGGTCCATTACCAAAAAGCTCTTTATGCTCTTTAATATTAGAAACTATTACATTCTGCTTACGAAGTTCACTTTTAACGATCTCAGCACTACGGGAACACATGAACCCGCCAACCTTTTTGCCTTTTCGGTTAGTACCTTGCCATTTAAAATTAATAAACTCTTTCTTTTTGCCTTTTGCGGTAACTGCCATAACCTAAGTCCTTGTATTAGCCCGACGTTACACGGAATACTTCCTGTAAGCTCGTGACTCCCTGCGCTACTTTCTTCAATCCGGATTTTCGTAAAGGAACCATACCTTCTTTTTCTGCTAATGCTGCAATTTGAAGTGAATTACCACCTTCCATTATTAACTGCGCTAATGTTTCAGACATCTTGAATATTTCATAAATACCCACACGTCCTTTGTAGCCACCAGAACAGAAATCACAGCCTTGTGTATTTGGTTTATAAATTTTAAGTCCCTTTGCAATATCTTCTTGAGTATAACCTATATTAAGCAATTCATGCTCAGGAATGTTATCAAGAATTTTACATTTCTCACATAATCTACGCGCTAAGCGCTGAGCCATGATCAGAGTAACTGAAGATGCAATGTTAAACGCAGGCACACCCATGTTCAAAAGACGAGTTAAAGTTTCAGGAGCAGAATTTGTGTGGAGTGTAGACAAAACTAAGTGGCCTGTTTGTGCCGCCTTAATTGCAATTTCTGCTGTTTCTAGGTCTCGAATTTCGCCGACCATTACCACATCAGGATCCTGACGCAAGAAAGCTCTTAAAGCGCTAGCAAATGTAAGTCCGGCTTTCATATTAATTTGTACTTGATTTATACCTTCAAGATTTATTTCAACAGGGTCTTCTGCAGTTGATATATTTGTTTCAACAGTATTTAGTATACTTAAACCTGTATACAATGACACTGTTTTACCAGAACCTGTAGGACCTGTAACTAATATTAACCCTTGAGGTCTATCTAATGCATCTAAATATTTCTTCTTCTGTTCATCATCGAAACCAAGCATATCAATATTAAGCTTAGCTGCTGAAGAATCTAATATACGCATTACTATCTTTTCACCCCAAAGTGTTGGTAATGTATTAACACGCATATCCATTGATTTAGTTGGTGTAAGCTTTAATTTGATACGACCATCTTGTGGTACTCGTCTTTCTGCTATATCTAGCTTTGACATAACTTTAATACGAGCTGCTATCTTTGTTGCCAATTCAACTGGAGCTTTGGCAACTTCATGCAAAATACCATCAATACGGAAACGTACACGGTATTTCTTTTCATACGGCTCAAAATGTAAATCTGAAGCACCTTTTTTTATTGCACTATGTAACATAGTAAACACAAACTTAACAACAGGAGTATCATCTTCTTCAGCAACATCAGCACTAACTGTGGCGTTATCATTAGTTGACTCATTTGATAAATCACCAAACTGGTCATCAGACAAACCAATATCAAGATCATTCATAGCATCGCCAAAAAGCTTGTTCATAGCTTTTTGCAATTTGTTTTCATCCACAAGTATTATATCAGTGTGCATAGCAAACAAAATACTAAACTCATCTAATGCGTTAACGTTAGTTGGATCAGACATTGCTAAATATAACGTCTTACCTTGTGTATAAACAGGCAAGGCATGATTTTTCATAATGACTTTTTCGTTAATAAACTTTTCAGAAATTTCTTTTACTTCAAAGTCATCTAAATCTAAATAGGGATAACCATACTCTCTTTCAAAAATTTCTTTTATTTTTTCTGAGGTTACAATTTTTGATTCAACTATATAACTTACTAAAGGCTTACCTTCCTTCTCAGCTTCGATTTCAAGTTGTTTACCCTTATCAGCTGTAATTAATCGTGCCTTAACTAAGCTATAAACCAAACCGGATTCTTTAGCCATGTTCATCCCTTTATAATTAACTTTTATCAACCTTATATTATATGATACAAGCGAATTAATAATTATTATATAATTTTATAATTTGTGGACTTTGTCTCAAGTAATACAAAAGAAACAATCTTCCACCTTGTATTTCCTAAAAATAAATATCTTATAGTCGCAATCTACATAAGCACTTTTAAACAAAGTTATTATTTTTATCCTTAGTCATATTATCTAAACCAAGCTAAATAGCCAAGAATGTCATTCTTCTCATCATCTGTGAACAAATCCTCATTCATAATTTTAGTATCATTTCCAGATAATAATATACTAGATTCTTTATTCATATATTTTACAGTAACAAACGATGATCGTTGATAATCATACCCAAATATAAATTCATTTTTAGTCTTATCTTTTTCTAAAGGATTAATATTGAATCTACTATATTTGTAAGTTGGCAATTCCATTGCTTGCAACAATACACCTAATGATGCATGAGAAAATTGAGTATGATCCACTCTCCCTTCATGTTTACCATCAACAATAATAAGCGGAACTCTATTAATTTCTGAATAAGAATCATTATTGCTAGCAATATCATTGTTATTCCAAGCATGATGATCTCCAACCAAAACAACAATTCCATTCTTAAAATAGCCAATATTTTCAAGCGAATTAATGAAATTATTTACAGCAATATCTGTATACTCAAAAGCTTTTTGCATATTACTAAAACCAAAAGGCGAATTATATGGTGCGTGATTACTAGCTGTTTTCGTTACATACAAGAAAGATCTATCTTCAGAATTAACCATTTGTAAAATTGTTTTAAACATTTCATCATCAGTAACTGAGTTAAAAACATATCTATCTTTGTATTGCTCAAAAATTTTGTCTTGTGCGTCAATTATTTCATCGTATTTACTAAATGATAATGTTTTATCCATGCCAAAAACATGATCCGTAGATGATATAAATTTTGTAAAATAGCCATCACTATTAAATTTCTTAATTAAATCATTTTCATCATACAACTTAGTTTTGTATGTTGCGTTATAGTCTGAACTTCTTTTTTGAATTACAGGAACTGATTTAACTATTGAAAGATATGAATATGATGTTGATGGAATTGTCGAATAATATCGATCATATAATAAATTGTCTTTTGCTATTTTTTCAAGATTAGGCATATAAGATGGCCCATTTCCACATATATATGTAAAATTACAACCTAATGATTCAACCAAAACAAGAATAACATTTTTATGTTGATTTAAACCGGGTTTAATCTGATACTGAAAATCTAGATTATCCCTAGGTTCATAGACTTTATCATAATCTTTTTGATAATCGCCTTTAGCTGAAAAACTTATATTATTTACTTGAAATACATTATTAAATTTAAAATCGCCACTTCTAATCTCAAGTGGATAAAGCCCAAAGATAGAAATTACAATCAATACTGAACAAAGGAACATCACGAATTTTTTAGAAATATGAGTTGTTGTAAAGCATAAAAACAAAGTAGAACCAATAACTAAAGCAAATGCAACAAGCATTAAACATCCGCTTATTGACAACATATATTTTAAAACAAAATCTAAAATATATTTAACATCACCAGCATAATCACCGCCAAAACTAAAATTAAGCCTTGTTCCTAAAACATTTAAAATTCCATTGTCCACCATTAATACAAAAACAAAAAAAATGGTAATTAAAGACAATAATAGCTTAATTCCCCTTCTCTTAAAAAATAAAGCTATACACATTGGGGAGAAAATAACAAACAATAATGGTAAATAATTTTGCTCAAAGACAATAATGTTTGATAATCTTCCATCATCAACATTTACTAAAGAAAACAAATTAGCATTCATAATGTAAAATGAAGTATGAATAGCGAAAATCACTGCAAAAATAACAACAAAAAACAAATAAACTACATTATAATTTTTTGCTTTAGATTTATCGTTACAACGGACAAAGGATATGTGACATACCAATTTTTGTAAAAGATGTATCGATAACAATGAAAAGAATATACAAAAAACACAAAAAACAATATTTAAATATTCATAATCACTATTAAAAGCTTTTAATTGCTCCTCTGTGACGCATAAAGGTTTATATACCTTTGTCACGTCAAAAACTACTTTATCATCACCTAACCAAACAATTATTCCATCTAAATTTTGCATTGTACCAATTTTAAAATTTTGTAAGGATGAAGCGTATTTTGAAAAATTTTGTAAAGATATTTCATTTCCATTTATTGCTAATCTAGATATCAATACATAATTATCTTTTCCTTCAAATTGAAATTCAACTTTGTGAGAATCTTCGATTGGAATCAATATAGAAGAAGGAAATTTTTCAACAACTGTATCACCATTATTATTAGTATGACTATTTATGTTATAGAATCTTTGAGACTCTATTTGAAGAGATTTGTCTTCTCCATATCCTCTAATTACAAAATTATCCTCAAAATTAAGATACGAAAAAGTAATTTCTATATTATTAAAACCATTGACTTCTTTTATCAATTCAGGTGATGAAATTGAAAATAAACTTAGTCCAATTACAATAGAAATAAAAATTTTAAATAAGTTATTCATTAAACCTTACAACCATTTTATCTATACAAAAAAATAGAGGACATAAAAATGTCCTCTATTAAAATCAGAAGCTAAATATTAGCACAATTCGTTTGTAATACATGATGACTTACTGTCATCTCTTTGCCAATCAATTGAACCTGTATCAACAGTA
>CAZTNG010000016.1:0-30373 GCA_964615195.1 uncultured Enterobacterales bacterium | reverse complement strand
ATTTAAGATTAACTTATGGGTTTAAAATTTTTCAAAGTAACTTAGCTAAATAGTAGGTTCATTAAATTTAAGCAGTTTTATGATTTTCCTTGATACCATTTAGGTATTTCACATCCTTCAAAAACTTCATCTTCTGAATTTAGTGCGGAAAGATTTAGTTCAGGTATATTTGTTAAATTATTGCAACCATTAAATATATTATTCATATCAATAACATGACCTGTTTGAAAAGCAGGAATAATTACCAATTTTTTGCAATTTTGGAACATATGCCCCATGTATTTAACATTCCATGTGTCAAGTAGTGGTAATTTTGCAAGATTATTGCAATTTGCAAACATATAGTTCATGCTTATTGCATTCTGTGTTGCAATATTAGGACATTCAGTAATAGAAGTACAATGAGCTATAAAATAATCAAAATCTTTAACGTTCTCAGTATTAAATAACGGTAATTCAATTAATGCTACACAATCTTTGAACATTGAATTCATATTTGTAACTTTAGAAGTATCAAAGTTTGGGATTTGAGTAAGAGCTATACATCCTTCAAATGCTGATTGCATAGATGTTACTGAAGAAGTATCTAATAGTGGAATGGAGGTTATAGATGCAGCTCCCTTAAACATTCCAGTTATATTTTTTACGGAACTTGTATTAAAATGTGGTATTGATTCAAGCTTGGTACAACATAAGAACATATTTCTCATATCTATTACTTTGCTAGTATCATACTCTGGTATTTCACAAAGCTCTGTACATCCAGCAAACATACTTTGCATAGTTTTGGTATAAGTTGTATTAAGTTTTGGAGCAACTGCAAGAGAACTACAATTTTGAAACATTCCCATCATGTCAGATACATTTACCGTGTTAAGAGATGGTATCTGCATAAGATTTTGACAATTTTCAAACATGTATGATAAATATTCAGCATTTATTGCGTCATAACGTGGAACACTACGTAGAGAGTTGCAACCACGGAACATTCCTGACATATCAATAACGTTGTGAGTATTAATAGAAGGGGCACGTACTAAAGAACTGCAATCTCTAAACATTTCTTTCATATTTATACAGTTCTCACTGTTTTGAAAGTTTACTTCTTTTAATGATATGCAACCACGGAACATTCCCCACATGGTATTAACTTTGGATGTATCAAATTCTGGAACTTGTTCTAATGCAATACAGTCACGGAACATGTCATTCATATTTTCAATATTTTCAGTGTTAAACATTGGAACACTTTTTAGTTTGCTACACCCACGAAATAAACAAGATAGACTTGTTACTGTAGGACCAACTGTAATGTTAAATTTAATCTCACTAATATTAGGACCGAAAGGAGACGCTGATTCATTATCAAGTATAGAAAATTCAGTGTTGTAATTTATTACTAAATCTTCAATTTCATTATTTTCAATTCTTTTTATTATTTCAGGGGTTACGTCTTTGCCTTTATTAAGGATTATGATTGTATTTGGAATTTCAATAGGTGGATTTTCACTAGTTTCTTCAGTTAATTCTGTATTATTAGTATTAATCTCAGGTTCTACAAAATTGAAATCATCATTTTCACTTATATTTGTTTCAAAATTATCATTTTCAAAAAATTCATTATTTAAATCTTCTGGAGAATCAATTTCAACAAGTACATCTTCAGTAGGTTGTACTTCGTCTGCTTTTTGATCTCCAAATGATGTTGTAGACTGAGTTGAAACATTTTGCTTTTCTTTATAAATGTTTGTGTTTTCTTGTACATAAAGATCTGTTTCAGGCCCAATATCGGTTTCTTTATATGCAGCAGGTTGAGATTCATGAATAGCAATAGGATCTACTGTAATATTTGCATTAATTAATGTGGAGTTTGCATTTGATTGAGGCTGATTATTAGTGTTATCAGATTTATGATTATCATTATATTCTTCGCTTACTGATATTTCACGTCTAGCTGTTCGCGTCGTAGCTTTTGCAGTATTCTTTTTATTTAGCACTAAGAAGCATATAGCTATAAAAAGAACTAAACAAACAATAAAAATGACCATGCCCATAAAAACCTCTACTGAATTTTTATAAATACAGATTACCGTAATGGCTTAATTTAAAACTACTAGTGAAATAAAGGACATAATTAACCTTCATAAAATTCAATAAGCCAACAATACAATACTAGTATAGTATAAAACTATTTTCTTTAAAGTAACGAGAAGAGTTTCAAAAAAACGTGTTGATGCATAAAAAGTCTTAATTTGGAAGATTTTTTGAAGGAAATAAACGTGCTTATAAGCTTTTATGAAGTAATCCCAAAAAAGCCTATTATATGTAACTATAAAAATTAGGTAAGCCAATCACCTAGTAAGTGCAATACCCCAGTAGGTTGAACAAACCTACTGGGTGGCTTTTATGATTCTATTTTTGTTGTTGTTTAAATAGGGAATCTATTGTTCCTAAACTAATACCATTTGCTTTAAAACTAGCAATTAGTGATTTTAGAGCATTAGCTGCACTTTGTGCAGTTGCTTCTTGTTTATAGCATTGCATAGCTTCTTCTAGTGCTTTTGTTTCTTCTTTTGAAGGTTCAAATAGAGCTATATTAGCAGCTTCAAGAGCAAGGTGTCCCTCAAAGCAACTTGTAGTACCGCGATGGCATGTTGGGCCAATAGGATCAGCTGCTATAAGTAGACAATCATTATCACAGTCTGTAGTAATAGCTTTTAAATTTAAATAATGATGGGATTCTTCACCTTTGGTCCATAATCTTTGTTTAGTTCTACTAAAAAAAGTTACTTTTCCAATTTCAAGAGTTTTTTCAAGAGCATCTTTATTCATAAAACCTTGCATAAGTACAAGACCTGAACGATAGTTTTGGACAATTACGGGAATTAATCCTTCAACTTTATCCCAATCAAGATCTGCAGGTTTAAAATTAAGAGTGTAATCAACTTTAGTCACGAACTATAACTCCTTCATTACGTAAGTAATTTTTAAGATCAGGAATGTGAATAATGCCTTTATGGAATACTGATGCTGCTAAACACCCATCTACATTTGCTTTTTTAAAGCCATCAAGAAAATGTTCTTTAGTACCAGCTCCGCCTGATGCTATTAACGGTACTTTGGCAATTGAGCGAATTACGCTTAGTTGTTTTAAATCATAACCTTGTCTCATGCCATCTTGATTCATCATATTTAGTACAATTTCACCACAGCCCATTGCTTGAACTTTTTCTACCCAATCTGGTGTAGTCCAATTAGTAACTAAGGTTTTTGTTTCGTCACCAGTATATTGTTTAACTAAATAACGATTGGTATTAGCATCAAAATATGAATCAATACCACATACTACACATTGTACGCCAAAGCGGTCTGCAAGACGTGATATGAGAGTAGGGTCCGCTAACGCTGGTGAATTTATGGATATTTTATCTGCACCAAATTCAAGAATTCTACGTGCATCTTCAACACTTTTAATACCACCTGCAACGCAGAAAGGTATGTCTATAACTTCTGCAACCTTACTAACCCAACTTTTGTCAACAACACGTGCATCTGAAGAAGCTGTAATATCATAAAAAACTAATTCGTCAGCACCTTCTTCAGCATAGCGTTTAGCAAGATCAACAATGCCACCCATGATTTCATGGTTACGAAATTGAATACCTTTAACTACGACGCCATTTTTAACATCGAGGCATGGAATTATACGTTTGGCCAACATTCGATAGCCTCCTTAACTGTAAACTTACCTTCAAGTAGAGCTCTACCAAGTACAACATTTTTAGCACCAGAATCTCTTACATTTAGGATGTCTGCGAGAGAGCCTATTCCACCAGATGCAATGAAATCAATTTCTGGGAAAGATTTATGTAAATCAGCATAAAGTTGCACATTGGATCCTTTTAAAGTTCCATCACGGCTAATATCAGTACATAGCACATGTTTTAATCCTACAGTGCTAAAATCTAGAATAAGCTCTTCAATAGTTGTGTTACTATTTTCTTGCCAACCTTTAACTGCAATAAAACGTTTGTTTGTTAGAGGATCAATATTTATATCTAGTGCTAAAACCAAATGTTCAGCGCCGAACTCTTGCATCCAAGATTTAACTGTTGCAGGTTCTTTTACAGCTGTGGAACCTATAACAACACGTTCCGCACCTATGTTAAGAAGATCTTCTACATCTTTCTTTGTTCTTATTCCACCACCAATTTCAATTGGAATAGGTGTGTTTTTTATTAGTTCTTTGATGACAGTTAACTGTCGTGCAGAGGTGTCTTTTGCTCCATCTAAATCAACTAGATGTAAAAACTTTGCACCTTCTTGTACATAAAGGTCAAAGCGTTCTTGTGGATTTGCAGTGTACTCAGTTTTCTGCGCATAGTCGCCTTGATAAAGACGAACAACTTTACCACCAATTAGATCAATTGCAGGAATAATCATATATAACCTTACATATCCAAGAAATTCTGTAAAAGCTTAGCCCCAATTTTTCCAGATTTTTCTGGATGAAATTGAGTTCCAAAATAGTTTTCATGATTTACTACAGCGGTAAATTCTTCACCATAGGTACATGTAGCTACAGTGTCACTTGTAATATTCATAGCGTAGGAGTGTACAAAGTAGAAGTAACTTCCACTTGGAATTCCTTTAAAAAGAGGACTAGTTCCATCGTGTTCAACTTGGTTCCAACCCATATGAGGTAAAGGAAGATTACCAACTTTAAGTAACTTTATAGTTCCACTTACAACACCAAGACCTTTAATACTAGTAACATTGGTATTCATGCTCTCTTCGGATTCTTCGCCTAACATTTGCATGCCTAAGCAAATACCAAGGATAGGTTTTCTGCATGCATGAATAATTGCCGGTAAGTTTCTAGATTTTAGGTTTTCCATTGCAGCTACAGCTGTACCAACACCCGGTAAAATAAGTTTGTCTGAGTTATTAATAATGGACTCATCAGCACTTACACAGCATTCAACACCAAGTCGATTTAGTGCAAATTTAACTGATGATAAATTTGCGCAACCTGTATCAATAATTGTAACTTTTTGTTTAGTCATTATAAAACTCCCTTACTTGATGGTAATTCGTTACCTTCCTTGTGTAGAGCTGTGCGTAATGCACGACCAAAAGCTTTAAATAGTGATTCCACTTGGTGATGAGTATTTCCATTTGTAACTTTAAGATGTAAGGTAAGACCCATTGCGTAAGAAAGACTTTGGAAAAAATGAGGAACCATTTCTGTAGCCATTCCGCCAACACTTTCACGCAAGAAATCTGCATCACAGCTAAATACAGTATATGGTCTGCCAGAAATATCCATGCAAGCTTCTACTTCATGATTCATAAGTGAATCTTTAGGCATACCTTCAAGCTTTGCTTCAACCTCATCCATTGCTAATGCAAAACCAAAACGGCCAATACCACGTTTATCGCCTAAAGCCTTTTTAAAAGCCTCACCTAGTGCAATACCAACATCTTCAATGGTATGATGTTCATCAACTTCTAGATCACCTTTTACTTTTAAGTTTAAAGAAATGGCTCCATGAGTAGCTATTTGATCAAGCATGTGGTCGAAGAATCCGATACCGGTATCAATACTATTGTTACCACTATGGTCTAGGTCTACACTTAGATCTATTTGTGTTTCTTTAGTATTACGTACAATATGTGCTGTACGTGATGGTTTTGTTAATTCTTCGCTAATGGCTTGCCAATTGTGGTCGATACGATTATATTGTATTCCTTTAATTCCCATATTAGTAGCTAAGGTCATGTCTGTTTCACGATCTCCAATTACATAGCTATGTTCAGGATTTATGATTCCAGGCTTTAGATATTTTGAAACTAGCCCAAGCTTTGGTTTGCGACATTCACAGTTTTCATGTGGAAAATGAGGACAAATAAGAACCTCATCAAAAATTACACCTTCGCTTTTGAAAATGTTTAACATTAACTCATGTGGACCACAAAAGTTTTTGTAAGGGAGAGAATCTGTACCAAGTCCATCTTGATTAGTTACCATAACAAGTCGGAAGCCAGCATTTTTTAATGCAAACAGGCTAGAAATAGCCTTTGGTTCAAATACTAGCTTTTCAAAGGAATCTACCTGTTTATCTATAACAGGTTCTTCAATCAGGGTGCCATCGCGGTCGATGAATAGGAATTTTTCCATAATAAAAGCTTACCATTAAAATTATAAAAGTGAGAAACTGGTTCTCACTTTTGAGATGAAGATTATTTGTCTAAAGATTGTAAAAATGAGATAACCTCATCCATTTCTTGTTCACTACCTATGGTGATACGTATGCAATTCTTTAGTCTTGGCTTACTGTCAAAGTCTCTGAGAATTATACCTTTACGAACAAAGTCACCAAATAGCTTTTCGCCTTCCTTGAAACGAATAAGAATAAAGTTAGCTTTATCAGCAAAAATTTCGTCTACAAAGTTTAGCTTTTGAGCTTTAGCAATAAAGTTTAGCTTACGATCGTTAAGTTCCTTAACACGTTCGTTAAGAATTTCTAAACCATGCTTACTTAATGCCTGAGTTGCAATTTGTGCAACTGGGTCAGAAATAGGATATGGATCTATTACTTTAAGCATCATTGAAATAACTTCAGTATCTGCAAGTGTAAATCCACAACGAATACCTGCAAGGGCAAAAGCTTTTGATAAAGTACGAGTAACAACTAGATTACGATACTCACTTAACATTGGTACGGCTGTAGCTTCTGGGCAAAATTCAATGTAAGCTTCATCAACTACAACTAGGCACTTATCTTTTGTAAAGGCTAAAATTTCTTTTAGTAAAGCTTTATCTAATACCGTACCTGTAGGGTTGTTAGGTGAACAAAGGAATAACACCTTTACACTTTTACCACTATCAAATACAGATTTAATTGCTTTTACATCAGGTTGAAAATTATCAAGAGGAGGAACTTCAATTGTTTCAACACCTGCAGTATCAGCAGCAATAGAATACATGCCATAGGTTGGAGGGCAAATTAGTATTGAGTCTTTACCACTTTCACAAAATGTGCGTACCAATAGTCCTATTGATTCATCACTACCGCGTGAAACTAAAACATGTTCAGGAGTAACTCCTGCATAGGCTCCATATGCCTCAAGTACTTCAGGTGGCTGACACTCTGGATACCTATTTAAATTCATAGAATTTAGTAGGAATGCCGCACTTTTTGGTGCCTCATTAGCATTTAAGAAGGTATGTCCTGAACCGCCAATTCGTCTAGCAGATAAATATGGTGTAAGTTCTTGAACTCGCTGTGTTGCGAGAGCATAAATTGGGTCTAAACTCATTTGTTTTCTCCATTTAACTCATCCATACGAATGGTTACTGCACGTTTGTGTGCCGTTAATCCTTCAGCATCAGCCATTTGCTCAACAGCGTTGCTTAAGGTTCTTAAACCATTCTTAGTTACTTCTTGCACTGTGTATCTACGCACATAATCTGCCAAACCTAAAGATGATGCAGTTTTTGCATAACCATAGGTTGGTAAGGTGTGATTAGTACCACTTGCATAATCACCAACAGATTCAGGTGTATAACCACCTAAGAATATTGATCCTGCGTTCTTTAATTTAGGTAGTAAAGATCTAGGACTCTCTGTTTCCACAATTAAATGTTCTGGTGCATAAGTATTAGAAATTTCGCAAGCTTCATCAAGTGATTCACATACAATTGCTATACTCTTATCAAGAGCTTTTTGTGCAATACCTTCTCTAGAGAGTGAAGCAAGTTGTTTTTCAACTTGTGCTAGTACTTCATTTCCATAGTTAGGATTTGTTGAAAGTAACACCACTTGTGAATCTGGTCCGTGTTCTGCTTGAGACAATAGATCAGAAGCTGCAAATGCAGGATTTGCGGTTTCATCTGCAATCACTAATACTTCAGAAGGGCCTGCAGGCATATCAATAGCTGCACCACGGAAATCTGCAGAAACTTGCTTTTTAGCTTCTGTTACAAATGAATTACCAGGTCCAAAGATCTTATTAACCTTAGGAACTGTCTCTGTACCATAAGCCATCGCTGCAATTGCTTGAGCTCCACCAACGGTAAAAATATTCTTAACGCCACAAAGTGTTGCTGCATAAATAATTGCATCTGACACAGGTGGTGGTGAGCACAAAATAACCTTTGGACATTCAGCAATTTGAGCTGGTATTGCAAGCATTAGTACCGTACTAACAAGTGGAGCACTACCGCCTGGAACATATAAACCAACGCTGTCAATAGGGTGAGTGTGAAGTTCACAGTGCACTCCAGGTTGTGTTTCAACTTCAATTGCTTGAAACTTTTGAGCTTCATGAAATTTATGTATGTTGCAGTAAGCTTGCTGAAGAGCACTTTTTAATTCAGAGGTTACTCTATTGCATGCTTCAGTAATTTCATTATCAGTTAGTTTTATATGATTACTTTCTAATCTATCAAATTTTTTTGAATATTCAAAAAGTGCCTCATCTTTTCTTGTGCGAATATCAGAAATAATATCTGCAACAAGCTTAGCTTTTGAGCCATCATCATTTGTAGCAGGTCTAGTTAAAACTTCAACTTTTTCTGCTGCTGATAAATTTTTCCAATTTACAATTTTCATGAGCTATTACTTCAACATCTTTTCAATCGGTAATACTAGAATTGAGCTTGCACCTAATTCCTTGATCTTTTCCATTGTTTCCCAGAACAAAGTTTCTGTTGAAACTACATGAATAGCAACATGTGATGGATTACCTGCAAGTTCTAGAAGTGTTGGATTTTCAGAACCAGGAAGAATTGCTGTAATTTCTTTAACTTTATCTTTTGGAGCATGTAGCATAATGTACTTGCTTCCGTGAGCTTGCATCATACCATCAATACGGTTAATTAAAGTTTCTGCAATATCCTTCTTTTCTGGATATAGTTCTTGATCGCGTTGAATGAGAACTGCTTTTGAACGGAATATTACTTGAACTTCTTTTAGACCGTTAGCTTCAAGTGTTGCACCTGAGCTTACTAAATCACAAATAGCATCTGCAAGACCTGCTCTTGGAGCAACTTCAACAGAACCTGTTAATAATACAGGTTTGAAGCTAATACCAAAGCTATCTAAATAGCGCTTTGTTAGTTCAGGGTAAGTTGTAGCGATTTTTAATCCTTCAAGACTTTCAACACCTTTCCATTCTTGTTCTACAGGAATAGCAAGAGATAAACGGCAATCACCAAAATCAAGCTTACGAACTTGAGTATAGCCAATAGGAAGATTTTCTTGTTTACGAGCTAAAGTAGTTTCTTCAAGTACGTTTTCGCCAACAACACCCCAATCTACAACATGATCCATAATTAGACCTGGAATATCATCATCACGTACACGTAGGATATCAATTTCCATGTTTTCTACATGAGCGATTAAACGATCTTCACGCTTATTAATTTTTAAGCCGCAGCTCTTTAATAAATCAGTGGTATCAGTGCTTAAACGGCCAGACTTTTGCATAGCAATGCGAAATTTTTTTGTACTACTCATAACTTGAAATTAACCTCTAAAAACTAAAAAACCCTTGGAAGATATTCTTGCTCTTCCAAGGGGTTTCTGAAAACGTCAGCATTTGGCAACTTCCTGGAAGAAAACGTCTTCCAGCAACCATTCTCCTGAAAGACTATTTAGGATGATGATGGTGGTGATGTGAATAACGAACGGTACAGAACATTTTACTGTATTCCTTCAATGCCAAATTTTTTACTGAATGTATTATACACCATTTTTATTTGTATGTTAAAAAAAATGTACTATCAAGGGTAAATTGTCGCATTAAATTAATAAAATTTAGTTTTTTCTCATTAAAATCTAGAAAAAACGATTTTTTGAGCGTACTGCACTTGGATTTATGGGGATTATTAATATAAATCATGCAAAAATTAAGATTGAAGTGTTGTATTATCATTATTTTGATTTTTTAACTCACAATCTTGAAGTTCCTTTAATAAATTTTCAATATAAGAAACATTTTCTGCGGATTCATTTATTCCTATTGCTGCCGCTACCTCGTTGGCAGTTGGATCTGTTAATCCAAGATTACCAAATTGAATTAACAAATTGTATGTGGCTACAATTTCCTTTGATGAAATATTTTTTGCTTTTCTAAGTTCTGTTTTTAAAGCCTTATTTAATTCGCTATAACCTCTAAATCGTACGTAAACAGGAGAATTTTGTTTATATATAAAATCATTTTCTACAAAAAAATTGGTGTTATTTTTTAGTACATAATTTAATTCTTGTTCCACTTTGGCTTTTTCTGCTCGAGCAAATCTGCTTTGAGGATTTGCTAGTTTACAAAAATATTTGAATCTAGAAATAATTAATGTTCTATTGATAGGAGCCTCATTTTTTATAAGAGATGTTATTACAGCTTGAATTTCTTTTGGATTTGTAGCTGTGAAGTTTGGATTTATTTCCAAATATTGGGTAAAACCTGCTAAGTTACTTATCATGTAGTTGGTTATTTTCTTTTGTTTGAGTGCAATACTACTATCAAATAACTTTATCCTCTTTGCGCAACAATTTGAATTTTGTTCTTTTCTTTTGTGCTTTGCATTTATAGTTTTGTTTATGAAGTTACTAGTATAAAGTTTAAAATTATAAATGGTTGCTGTGTTACTGTAATCATTTCCATCAAATTCACTCATGAAATCAATGGAACTATCACTAAGTAGTGGTGTTATGCCTATGGTATTATTAACATTTTCGGATATTGCTATATCAGGAGTTTTGTTTATTTGATCATTGACAGCTCCCTGAGAATTAATATCATTAGGAGTTGGGTGCCCAATAGTATTTATGATTTGTTCAATAGTATTGTTTACATAATCAATATGTTTAACTTCTGAGACGTCAAAAGATTCAGTATGTAATGGTAAATCCTTACCATCTTCATCCGACAAATTACTATCATTTACTTCAAAACCATTGCCTACATCTTGTAAGTCGAGAACACCTTTGATAATTGGTAAATTTTGAATATTATATAAGACACTTGCTAATTTTTTAAAGCCTAGTGTCGCGCCTAAGCGCATTGCAAAATTTTCTTTTTCGGCAATAGTTGAAAGATCTGAGGCTATACCCATTATCAATGATCTTGAAGCTCCAAATTTTGAAATTTTGTCTAGTGCTTTAAGATAAACAAAAGGTACAAGGAAGTTATTTCCTTGTGTTAGATTAGTAATAAGGTTTATAAATTTACCAAAAATTTCTTGTTTTTGATCTAGTTTTGTTGCTATATCTGCTAGTTCAAGTTCTGGATCTTCATTATATATTGCTGTTAATGCATCATAGATGTCTTTTCTAAATGTTATTTTTTCAATGTTTGGTGGTGTGGTATCTTCACGATTAGTTACGTAATGAAATATTTCAAGCATATCAAAGAAATATCCGATATCACTATTGGGGTAATTTAGAGTTCTTTTGTAGTTAATCGTAAGAGCTAATAATGTTCTTTGAACTAAATTAGTTTCATAATAGGGGATATTTTGTGCTTTTAAATTTAAGCCGGTAATAATTTCAGTTGGGATGTCATTAACTAAATCTAATAAATTGTCACTGCAAATAAAGAAGGGTTCTTCATCTTCTAAATTAACTTGTTCCAAATTCATTATTACACGAAGTGCACCAACTCCCATAGATGCTTCGCGGCGTATTTTAATACTATTGAAATTGTTTATTATAAAACTAGGAATTGCTTCAAAATTTAAAGATTTATAACGTTTTTCTAATATATTACTTGCTTCTGTTGTTAGAGCAACAAGATATTCAATTTCGCTAATGCTTACGTTAAGTCCTTTATCAGCGTCACGTTCCTCTATTAAACCAATAATTAGAAAAACCTTATCTTCATTGTGATTAAAAGTGAAATTATCTGATAGCAAGTCTGTATAATCTATAGAATCAGGAAGAGCATTATCCAATTCCCTTAATTCTTTAGTACCAACAAAAACTTCACCTTGAGCTAATAGGTAGTTAATTTTTATAGTATCAATTAAAGCTATAAATCGTGAATTTGGCATACAATTATCTACTTTCAATCTTCTTTTCAATTATCTTGGCAATGTAATAATAAACAGCGTTCTTTGTAGCTCTGTTTTAGAGACGGTGTTGTTCATCATAATCTTGCTCGCCATCTAGCTTGTAACGAGATTCTTTAATCCCATCCTTAACCTTTTTTAAACTTTCAATAAATTGTGGACCTTTACGTAATATTAGTCCTGTAGCTAATACATCCACCAATGTTAATTGTGCGAGTCTTGAAGCCATGGGAATGTAAACATCAGTATCTTCAGGAATGTTCATTGATAAAACAAGTGTACATTCTTTTGCGAGAGGGGAATTTTCAGTGGTGATTCCTATCACTGTAGCTTGCTTACTTCTTGCGAGTGCTGCGACTTCCACAAGATCTTTTGTTCTTCCAGTGTGTGATACTAATATGAATACTTCTTCAATTGCACTATTTGCTGCACTCATGAGCATCATAACGCTATCTTCAAAATAATTGCATGGTATGTTAAATCTAAAGAACTTATTCATCATGTCATGAGCTACGGTTGCACTAGCACCTAAGCCACAAAATGTTATGCGTTTAGCGCAACTAAGAATATCTACGCATCTTTTTATAACATGAATATCTAAGCTTTTTCTAGCTTCGTTTAATGTTGATATAGATGCCTCAAATATCTTTTTTGTATAATTTTCTGTAGTGTCATTTTCGTCTACATGAAGATTAACATAAGGTGTTCCTTTAGCAATACTTTGTGCTAAATGAAGTTTAAAATCTGGAAATCCTTTTGTTTCGACCTTTTGACAAAAACGGTGCACTGAAGGTTCAGAAACATTAGCTAACTTTGCTAAAGATGCAATGCTAGTACTTATTGCCTTATGAGGATCTTGTAAGACAACATCTGCTACTTTTTTTTCAGAACGACTGAAGTTGTCATATTTAGCACTAATTGTTTCAATAAAGTTCATATATTAATCTCGTCGTTAAATTTGGTAGCTATAACTACACTTTTGATGTGTTTTTGTAATAAATTTACAGAAAATAGTTTAACATAATTCAGAAAACGCTTTCAATGAAAAATAAAAAATTTTCAGCAAAAGGGGATTTTTTTTTGATCAAGTGTACAAAACCACTTGATTCATTGTTGATGATGTTGTTTTTGCTAGTTTTTTAGAGGCAAAAAATAAATGTGCAAAAATTATTTACTACAAACATTTTTGTAGATGCATTATCACCAATTATGTTTGTGTAATTTTTATACAAATTTTAGATAAGCGTTATATATTATGAATTACAAGTATGTTGTGTTGTGTAAATAAAGTATTAATATAGTTGAAAAAAAGAATTATTTAAATTTTGTAATATTTTTATAAAATTTGCTTTTTCAGACAAAAAAGTAAAATATAATGTAACAAAATGCTTTATTTACATAAAATTGTGTAAATATTACATGAATAAATTTTCAAAATGAGATCTAGTTATAAAATATCATTTAAAGTGGCAAATATGTATGGCTAAGTGATGGATAGCTATATTGTCATAGTGATCTCGTGATCATATAATAGCAGTCATTGCTTAAAGATGGTGGTGTTTACCGTCATCTTAAAAAAAATTTAATTTTATTTATACTTATTAACAAATAAGTGTTGCTCCTTGCGTTTTGATGTAAGAGAGTGAGTTTCTAAGGAGTTAATGAAACATGGCTAAATTTGCATTAGTTGGAGATGTTGGCGGTACTAATGCCCGTCTAGCACTATGTGATATGGACACAGGTGCTATTTCCGAAACCACAGTATATTCAGCTTTAGAGCACGGAAGCTTAGAAGATGTCGTTAAGTTATTCTTTGCTGCTCATAAAGATGCGGTGATTAAGAATGCATGTATTGCCATCGCTTGCCCTATTACAGGTGATAAGGTTTCAATGACAAATAATCCATGGACATTCTCTATTGCAGAAATGAAAGCGAATTTAGGTCTTGATGTTTTAGATATTATTAATGATTTTACAGGCGTATCAATGGCTATTCCAGCTTTGGCACCAACAGATTTAGTTCAGTTTGGTGGTGAAGAAGTCCAAAAGGGAAAACCTATTGCTATTTATGGCGCAGGTACAGGTTTAGGTGTTGCACACTTATTTAATTTTAATGATACCTGGTATAGCGTTCCTGGTGAAGGTGGTCATGTAGACTTTGCTCCTAATAGTGAAGAGGAAGATGATTTACTTGAAGTTTTGCGTGAAGAAGTCGGACACGTGTCTTGTGAACGTTTACTTTCAGGCATGGGCTTAGTTAATATTTATCGCGCAATTGTTCTTTCCGATGATCGTGATCCTGAAGATTTAGAACCAAAGGACGTAACAGAAAGAGCTCTTCGCGAAGATCCTGATACAGATTGTCATCGTGCTTTAAGTTTATTCTGTGTAATGATGGGTAGATTTGGTGGCAATTTAGCTTTGAATATTGGTGCTTTTGGTGGCGTTTATATTGCGGGTGGTATTGTTCCGCGTTTCCTCGATTTCTTTATGAATTCAGGTTTCCGCGTGGCGTTTGAAGATAAGGGTCGTTTTAAAAAGTATCTATCTAAAATACCAGTGTACATTATTACTCAGCCATTCTGTGGTTTAATTGGTGCTGGTGCATATCTAAGACAGCAATTAGGCTATAAGTTATAATAGTTTTATTTGTTTTTTAATTTTAAGAACTATGCTTTGTTGTAAGACTAGCATAGTTTTTTATATTTTATTTACAAAATAACTAAAAAATACTAGTAGTGTTAGTCCCATAAAACTGTATGATTTAATTTTTTAATAAAAGGATAATTTATGCTAAAAATTTATATTGTCTTGTTTTTATTAGGCATGATTACCTTACTTTTAGGCTTGTTTGCTTTTCCTGGTATACTTGTAATTTGTGGCTTTATAGTAAGTGGTGTAGGTGCAGTTCAAATAATAAAAAAAATTCGCGAGAAGTATTCTTATAAAGGTGTTAGTTCTGATGTGCCTGTAGATCCATATGCAGATACAGATAAGGATGATCAAGAAGAATAAAGTTTTAGATTTAACTGCTAATTAAAACAGTTAATTAGTGGTTTCATTTTGCACATGTATCAAGTGTCTCTAATATATCAGTTAAAACTTTTATGTAAAACAGATATACATTTTTATTTTTTTATATGTAGAACGTTAGTTTGCGATTAGATATAAAAATTACTTGTTGTTAATTTTTTGCTACATAAATAATTGTTATTCTTAAGTTACTTTCTAAGTAAGTAAAGATGATCTACTGCAAATTTATTATAAAATTTTACATGTATTTTTTATTAATAGTGATTGTTTTCACATAAATTTAACAATAAATAACTAAAATACGCCACAAACAATAAAGAAGAATAATTTAAACATTAAATAATATAGATGATAAAAATCGTCAGAGGGATAATAAAAGATGGATAACTGCATTTATAACGATGTGGTAGAACAATTAAACGAGAGAGCCGTAGAGCTTCGTAAGCAAGCGGTGGTTTTAATTAATAATTTTGAAAATGAAATCAAAGAGCATAGTGTTAATGATGAACATTGTTTGTTTATGCCTGTACTATCAGAAGGTGTGTATGGTGTGGCAAAAATAAATTGGTATGATAACGTAAAGAAACAGGAATTAAATAATATTAATTCTTTTATACCTGTTGTTGTTCAAGATAGGCATATATCACCTTGGTTGTTACAGTTGATTAATAAAACAGAAGAAGGTTTCTCTTCTATTAGACATGAAATTGAATTTTTAGTTAGTATCTTCAAAAAGATAAATTATTGGAATAAGAAGATTTAATAAATGGTGTTTAGTTATAAGTACACTACTTAAGCATTTTAGTAATTGAAATTACAATATTTAAAGCCTAGATCTTAATACATAAGGATTTAGGTTTTTAATTTTTATATTTCGAAGTATGTTAGTCATAAGTTTATATTCAGTTCATTTATACAGCAAAAGTACTATTTATAGGGAGTTAGTTTTGTTGTTATGCTTTACTATAGGGATCAATTCTATTATCATGCGTGCATCGCACCGAAGGATTTAGTGCAACAGTAAAAAGATTCATATTTGAGGCAAAAAATGCGTTTAAATGATAAAGATATTATGGCTGCATTAGATAAAGGCGAAATAGCTATAACTCCAAGACCTAGTGCTGATAGAATTTCAGGTGTAAGTTTAGATTTACTTTTAGGAAACGAGTTTAGGGTGTTCCAAGTTTACAATGCTCCGTATATTGATTTGAGCGGTAATAAAGAAAAAATGGCTGAGACCCTAAATCAGTGTATGAGTGATGAAATTTACATTCCTGATGGTGAAGCTTTCATTTTGCATCCAAATGATTTTGCTATCTCTGTTACTTATGAATCAGTAACACTTGCTCCAGATCTCGTTGGTTGGTTAGATGGTCGTAGTTCACTTGCTAGAGTCGGACTTATGGTTCATGCTACTGCTCATAGAATTGATCCAGGTTGGAGTGGAAAGATTGTTTTAGAATTTTATAATGCTGGTAGATTACCTCTAGCTTTGAGACCAAAGATGTGTATTGGCGCTCTTAATTTTGAGAGATTGAGTTCTCCATGTGCGTCCCCTTATAATTTACGTTCATCTTCAAAGTATAAAGAACAACAGAGTGCTGTCATAAGCAGAATTAATCAAGATTAAACTATAATCAAATAGTAGTACATTTAACTAAAAGCTAAAGTTTTACTCGTAGATCCTAGTTATATTGTAGGACAAAATTTTTTGTGTAGTTTTTTGCTTGCTGCAAATAAAGATTATTACACTTAAACTTTTTTCTTAAGTGTAATATTGTTTTTTGTAACTTTAGCTGTTCTACCAATGCTTTCAATCTTATTGATACAGCATTCAATGTTGTAAAGAAAATTAATACTAATCCATAATGATAAGTTTGATTTATTGAGCATTGGACAATTTAAGCATTTTCTCTATTGATAAGAATGGTGAACATGAATCATTTCGCTAAGGGTTCAAGTCATATTTTGTGATGGTATTTTAGCTCACCTAAAATAAAGCAATATAGTCTTGAACTGGATATTAGTTTTTTAGGAATTAAGCTAGAGTCTATTAACAAAACGAACTCCATTAAGAACCATTATTTTTAGATAAAAATTCGCATTAACAGATTTATCTCATAATATAGAATATAAATTATTATATAGATTCATGATACATTATATAAATTCATATTTTATAAAATCCTAGGGAATGGAGATCTTAGCTACATATATGTAAAAAATGTGAATGTCAATAGGGTAAAGTGATTAAAAGATCACATTTTAAACTTGATAAATAAAACAAATAGTTTAAAATGCACAAGATTTAATTACAGGTTTTTGTAGTCTTGAGAACAGTTACAAAAATCTTACGCACAATAGTCTCAAATAGTAATTCTGGAGGTCATCTTGACTCATTCTGCATTACTTGTGTTAGAAGATGGCACGGTATTCAGAGGTGTTTCATTTGGCGCGAAAGGATGCTCCGTTGGTGAAGTTGTTTTTAACACTTCAATGACTGGGTATCAGGAAATCTTAACAGATCCTTCCTATTCCAAGCAAATCGTAACACTTACTTATCCTCATATCGGCAATTACGGCTGTAACAGCGAAGACGAGGAATCTACAAAAATTCACCCTCAAGGGTTAGTCATTCGCGATCTACCACTATTAGCTTCTAATTTTAGAAGTAAACTTTCACTTTCTGATTATCTTGTTAAGCATAATGTTGTCGGCATTTGTGATATCGATACTCGCAAGCTCACTCGAATTCTTCGTGAAAAGGGTGCTCAAGCTGGATGTATCATGACCACTGACGATCTTAATGAAGAAGAAGCTCTCAGAATGGCTAAAGAATTCCCAGGATTAAAGGGAATGGATTTGGCGAAGGTTGTAACATGCAAGTCTTCTTACGAATGGACTGAAGGTACATGGTCATTAGGCAATGGACATCATGAACAGGAAGCTAATAAACTTCCATTCCATGTTGTTGCATATGACTTTGGTGCAAAGCGTAATATCTTTAGAATGCTTTCAGAAAGAGGTTGTCGTTTAACAGTCGTTCCTGCTACAACCCCTGCTTCTGAGGTTCTAGCAATGAATCCAGATGGTGTGTTTTTATCAAATGGTCCAGGTGATCCTGAGCCATGTACTTATGCACAAGATGCTATCAAGGTATTTCTTGATAAAGGCCTTCCAATTTTTGGTATCTGTTTAGGTCATCAACTTTTAGGTTTAGCAAGTGGCGCTAAGACTATTAAGATGAAGTTCGGTCATCATGGTGCAAATCATCCTGTAAAGGATTTAGAAAATAGCACCGTTATGATTACTTCTCAAAATCATGGCTTCGCTGTTGATAAGGATACACTTCCTGCTTGCATGAAGGTTACTCATGTTTCTTTGTTTGATGGCTCATTACAGGGCATGCATCGTACTGATAAGCCTGCATTTAGTTTCCAAGGTCACCCTGAAGCTAGTCCAGGTCCTCATGATGCCGCAGGTCTTTTTGACCACTTCATCGACTTAATTAAAGAATATCGTCAGGGGAAGTAAATGGCAAAGCGTACTGATATAAAGACTATCCTTATCTTAGGTGCGGGTCCAATTGTTATAGGCCAGGCATGTGAATTTGATTATTCTGGTGCTCAAGCTTGTAAGGCTTTAAGGGAAGAAGGCTACCGTGTAGTACTTGTGAACTCAAATCCTGCAACAATAATGACTGACCCTGAAATGGCTGATGCAACATACATCGAGCCAATTACTTGGCAGGTAGTTAAAAGAATTATTGAAAAAGAACGTCCTGATGCAATTCTTCCAACAATGGGTGGTCAAACAGCTCTTAACTGTGCACTTGATTTGGAGAATAAGGGCGTTTTAGCTGAATTCGGCGTCGAAATGATTGGTGCTACTGCTGATGCGATTGACAAAGCAGAAGATCGTGAACGTTTTGACACAGCAATGAAGAAGATTGGCTTGAGTTGTCCTCGTGCTGGTATCGCTCATACAATGGATGAAGCTTGGAAGGTACAAAATGAAGTTGGTTTCCCTTGTATCATTCGTCCATCATTCACCATGGGTGGTTCAGGTGGTGGTATTGCTTACAATCCTGAAGAATTTGAAGAAATTTGTTCTAGAGGATTAGATTTATCTCCTACTCATGAACTTCTTATTGACGAATCTTTAATCGGTTGGAAGGAATATGAAATGGAAGTTGTTCGTGATAAGAACGACAACTGCATTATTGTATGTTCAATCGAAAACTTTGATCCAATGGGTATTCATACTGGTGACTCTATTACTGTTGCACCAGCGCAAACTCTTACTGATAAAGAATATCAGATTATGCGTGATGCTTCTATGGCAGTGTTACGTGAGATTGGAGTTGAAACCGGTGGTTCAAACGTACAGTTTGGTATAAATCCAGCTGATGGTCGCATGGTTATCATTGAGATGAATCCACGTGTGTCACGCTCTTCAGCTTTAGCTTCAAAGGCAACAGGTTTCCCTATTGCAAAGATTGCTGCAAAGCTTGCTGTGGGTTATACACTTGATGAACTTCATAACGATATTACTGGTGGTAAGACTCCAGCTTCATTTGAACCGTCAATAGATTATGTTGTTACCAAGGTTCCACGTTTCAATTTTGAAAAGTTTGCTCAAGCTAATGATAGATTGACAACTCAGATGAAATCTGTTGGTGAAGTTATGGCTATTGGTCGTAATTTCCAAGAATCTCTCCAAAAAGCGCTTCGTGGTTTGGAAATCGGTAAGAGTGGCTTAGATCCAGAAGTTAATTTATCTGACGATAATGCACATGATAAGATTGTTCATGAACTTCAGGATGCTGGTTCACACCGCATATGGTATTTAGCCGATGCTTTCCGTCTTGGTATGTCTATGGAAGAAATCCATGATTATACTAACATTGATCCATGGTATCTTGTTCAAATTGAAGAATTAATTCAACTTGAAAAGAAAATTTCTGAAGTAGGTTTATCAGGCCTAGATGAAGATTTCATGCGTCAGATTAAGCGTAAAGGTTTCTCTGATATCCGTATTGGTAAGCTTGTTGGTGTATCTGAGAGAGAAGTTAGAAAGCTTCGTAATCGCTTAGGTATATTACCTGTTTATAAGCGTGTTGACACTTGTGCTGCAGAATTTGCAACAACAACTGCTTACATGTATTCAACTTATGATGAAGAGTCTGAAGTTGAACATACAGATAAAAAGAAGATTATGATTTTAGGTGGCGGTCCAAATCGAATTGGTCAAGGTATCGAATTCGATTATTGTTGCGTTCATGCAGCAATGGCTTTGAGAGCAGATGGCTATGAAACTATTATGGTTAACTGTAATCCAGAGACTGTTTCTACAGATTATGATACTTCAGATCGCCTTTATTTTGAGCCTGTAACTCTTGAAGATGTTCTTGAAATTGTACGTGTAGAAAATCCTGATGGTGTTATCGTTCAATTTGGTGGTCAGACTCCTCTTAAGCTTGCTCTTTCTCTTGAAAAGGCTGGTGTGCCTATTATTGGTACTAGTCCTGATGCTATTGATAGAGCAGAAGACCGTGAAAGATTCCAACAGGCTGTAAATCGTTTACATTTATTACAACCAAAAAATGGTACAGTATTTGCTCTTGAAGAGGCTGTTCAGGTTGCTCAGAGAATTACATATCCATTAGTTGTTCGCCCATCATATGTTCTTGGTGGTCGTGCAATGGAAATTGTGTACGATGAAATTGATTTACGTCGTTATTTCAAGGAAGCTGTGAAAGTTTCTAATGAATCACCTGTTTTACTTGATAGATTCTTAGATAATGCAACAGAAGTGGATGTTGATGCTGTTTGCGATGGTACATCAGTAGTTATTGGTGGAATCATGGAACACATTGAGCAGTGTGGTATTCACTCTGGTGATTCAAGCTGTTCATTACCTCCATATAAGTTATCAAAAGCTATCCAAGATAAGATTCGTGATCAGGTTACAAAGCTTGCACTTGAGCTTGGTGTTATCGGTTTAATGAATACCCAGTTCGCTGTTCGTGAAGACGAAGTTTACCTCATTGAGGTTAACCCTCGTGCTGCTAGAACAGTTCCTTTCGTATCAAAGGCAACAGGTGTTCCTTTAGCTAAGGTTGCAGCTCGTATAATGGTTGGTCAAAGCTTAGCTGATCAAGGATTTACTAAAGAAGTAATTCCTCCTTACTATTCTGTTAAGGAAGTGGTGTTACCATTTAATAAGTTCCCTGGCGTTGATCCTTTACTAGGACCTGAAATGCGTTCTACTGGTGAAGTAATGGGTGTAGGTGATAGCTTCGCTGAAGCTTTTGCTAAGGCTCAGTTAGGTGCGGGTTCACAGATTCAGAAGAGTGGAAAGGTGTTATTATCTGTTCGTAATTCTGATAAGCATCGTTTGCCTGAATTAGGCCAAAAACTTATAAATGAAGGTTTTGAAATAGATGCAACTCATGGCACATATCAAGTTCTTCATGCTGCTGGAATTGAATGCCGTCAAGTAAAGAAGGTTTATGAAGGCCGTCCTAATATTCTCGATTTTATTAAGAATGGTGAATATAATTACATCATCAATACAACAGAAGGTCGTCAAGCTATAGAAGATTCACGTACATTGCGTCGTGGTGCTTTGCAATTTAAGGTTACTTATGCAACAACTTTAAATGCTGCATTTGCTTCTTGTATGGCTAATGATACTAAAGTTGATGAGGCTAGGAATGTTCATTCAATCCAAGAGCTTCATGATTTGGTGCATAGTGGACTAAATATTAAAAAGTAATTTAAAATACTTTTTGGATATTTAGAACAAGGGGTGATTACCTTTAATAAATAGAAATGTAGTTGGAAACAACTACATTTTTTTATTGTGTGCCTAGCATGGGCATTATCTATAGGGTGCAAGTCCCGAGCTCGCCCGCTGAAGGGAAGAGTGTAGCTGACCGCAAGGTATGCATGGTGACATGTATGCTGAAAGAAGCGCAAGGCAAATCCTTGGTCTGACGTACAGAAACCATTTCAGGCTAATACGATGGATAAGTGTGCAATATATCATGAAGTCCAATTCTCAGCCGGAACTCGTATTAGTAAAGATGGTATAAAGTTATAATTATTAATGTACAAGTTCATATTGCAAGTATTTATCATTACGGCTTAGGAAATAAATTATTTGTTTGGGGGCGTAACTCAAACTAATTACCTTAGTAGTAATTGAATTACCAAATCTCCTAGTATATAAATATGAAATATTGATTATATATACTCTATATTACTCATTATTATTCAATAAAATCCTTGTTAATTTCATAAGCTTTAGATATGCAATTGCACAATAATCTTTCTATAAGTATAATTAGTAAGAATGTTTATTGTGACTGTTGCCTTATTTACCACGGTGTTTTATGAAATTAATATTAAGCTTTCTATGCTTGGGAGTTTTTTGCTTGACTAGTAGCGTATTCGCTCAAAATCCGTCAAGCTTCCCAACATCAGAAGATGCAATTAGTGGTGTGCAAGAAGACACATTAGATGAAGAAATTCAAAATTCAAACATAAGTTATAAAGTTATAGGTATCAGTGGTGATTTGCGTGACAATGTTGATGCTTATCTATCTACATTACCTGATATCAAAAAAGTTAATTTTTATTCACAACAAGAAAATATTGAGCAAAAAATTAATACAGCTTTGGCTGTTTTTGGTTATTACCACGTAAAAACTCATTATCAATTTGCTTCTGAAAAGTCTACAACACTTATAATCAATGTAGATGCAGGCAAACCAGTTTGGATACGTAAAGTTGATGTAGTAGTTCTAGGCGAAGCAATGACTGATCCAAGATATATGTTTATGTTTAGAAAATTAACATTAAAATCTCATACTATATTCAAACATTCAGTGTATGAAGATCTCAAATCAACGATGATGAGTAGAGCTTTAACAATGGGGTTCTTTGATGCTCATTTTGTTGTTTCTAAGGCATATGTAAATGTGGATGAGAATTTTGCAGATATATTTTTAGTCCTTAATAGTGAAAAAGGTTATGTTTATGATGATTTAAAATTTAGTGGTGACGTTAAATACAAAACTATTATTGATCCTGTTATAAATATACAGAAGGGCGAACGTTTTAACATGACAAACCTTTCGCAGCTAAGTTCTAATTTATATGATACAGGTTATTTTAGTAATGCAGAGGTTTCTCCTGATCTTGAAAATATTCATGATAATATTGTACCAATTTCCGTAAATCTACAACGTAAGAAGTTTAATATTGTTGAATTAGGTTTAGGATATGCTACAGATGAAAGAACAAGAGGTCGCGTAAAATGGAATATGCCTCTTATTAATGATTATGGACATTCTATTCAAATGCAACTTGATGTTTCAAGTATTACTCAAGAAGCTTTATTTAAATATACAATTCCACGTAAAAATCCATTGCTAGATTATTATTATTTGTTAGCTCAGCAGTCGTATGATAATTTAAATGATACAGATTCAACGATTTCATCGTATCAATTCCACTATGTAGCGAAGGACACTGGATCATGGACAAGAGATTATGGTTTTACAGTTCAACTAGAAGACTATACTCAAGGTATAGATAGTGGTTTTGATTTAGTTATTGGACCTAGAGTTGTTTTGAATAAAATGACTTCGTCTCCAAGAGCAGACTTGCATCAAGGGGCACATTATAATTTAAAAATTTTTGGCTCAGATAAGAGTTTTGGTGCTGATGTAAGTTTTCTTCAATTATATGGTATGGGAAAGTGGTTGTTTAGCCCTACGACTAACTCCCGTTTTCTATTTCGTTTAGAGCAAGGTGTAAATATTGGTCATGATGCTAATAAGCTTCCACCTTCCTTTAGATTTTTTACTGGTGGCGATTCTACAATAAGAGGATTTAGTTATAAATCGCTATCTTCTAAAGATAAGTCTGGCAAGCTTGCTGGTGGTAAATATTTATCTGTAGGATCGATGGAATTGCAAATACCTGTATTTGAAAAAATGAGAAATAGTTGGTTTGTAGATGCTGGGTCTGCAACAAATGATTATTCTAATCATGATGATTTTTATGTAGGTGTTGGTACTGGCATTAGATATATTAGTCCAGTAGGATTAATAAAGTTTGATATTGGTTTTGGTGTGTCTGAAACTAGTATTCCGTTCCATTTGCATTTTGGTATAGGACCGGATTTATAACATGAATAAGCTACGTATGCCTGTTAAAACTAGAAAAATAATAGGTTTGTTATTTAGAATTTTTGGTATTAGCTTGCGCATTTTTGTTCGTGCTTTCGTTGGTATATCATTTTTTCTATTAATTGCTGTTGGTTTGTTATGTTTTACAACAGCAGGTTCAAGGTTGCTTTGGCAGAGCGCATTAACTTATGTGCCAGGTTTATCTGGTAAATTAGTAGATGGCCATCTTGGTAGAGGTTTTACCTTAGAAGGTTTTAAGTTTGATATTCCTGATGTCATTCACGCTGAGGCCTCATACATTGATGTGTCATATAATTTATTAGGTGTTTTTAGTGGTGAATTAGTAGTAGATAATGTTGAAGCTAATAATGTTTTAGTTGTTATAGGAAATAAACCTGAAGATCTACCTCCTATAGCTGATTTTTTATTGAAACGCTTAAATTGTGTTTCAGCTTACACAACGGATCTAAAAAATGGGGATATGGTTCGTTTCCGTGAAATTGAGTCTGACGATACAGAGAATATTGCTCCTTTATTAGCTGAAGATGTGAATCCCTCAGAAGACAGTACTGATGTTGCAACAAAGTTAGAATCTAGTGATGGGAATATTAGAATTGTTGATAATAAGTCTAATAATGTTATAGGTATAGATGACTATATTAGTTCTCCAATTAAGCTGACCTTAAAACGTGTTGTTTGCCATGATTTTTTATTACTTTCAGAATATGTCGATGTAGCAGTATCAGAGTTATTATTAAAGGCAAGTCTTCAAGAAGATACTCTTTATGTTTATCCTTCTGAGGCAAGCTTTATCGATGTACTATTACATAATGAACGACTAGGTCCAAGTTCTCCAAACTCAATTTCAATACCGCTAAAAAATCCTCATGATAAGTCTGAGCAACTTGAAAGAGTAGCTATGCTTCCTACTGTATTTATGCCGGTTAAGTTTGATGTAGAAAGTTTGGTATTGAATAATGTTCGTTATCATCAACAAGGTTATGATACTGGTGTTGGTAATATCACTCTTCAAGGTTCCTATATTGGATCAAAAATATCAGTTTCTAGTTTAAAAGTCGTTCATGAGTTAGGGCATGCTGAATTAGTTTCTAGTTTTATTGATTTGCGCGATTATTACCCTATTTCAGCTAATCTTGTGGCATTCTCTAATAATAAACAATGGTTTGATTTATTGAATCATCATACCTTAAAGGCCTCTAGCAAAGGTGATTTAGCTGATATGTTCGTTAACGTTAAAATTGACGGAACAATGAAAGCAAATATAACAGGTAGCTTAGGTGCGTTATTGCCTTCACTTCCATTTGAATTAGATGCAAAACTTAATGATTTATCATGGCCTGTATTAAATCCAGATTATTCAGCAAAAAGTTTAAATTTCAAGGCAAAAGGTTCACTAGATAAAATTTTTGTTGAAGCTAATGGTAAAGAAATAGAGGCTTTAACTTACCCATCCATTAAAAATTTGACTACAAAATTTGCGACAGATTTCAATGAAGTTAATATTGATTCATTTAATGCTGAAAATTCAACTTCTTTACTTGATGTTACCGGGAAAGTAAATTGGTCAAATGGTATTGATGTTGAAGGTAAAATTAAAGGGCATGTTAATGATTTATCTTTATATTTGCCTCAAGAAAATGGCAATATCAATTTTGATATTGCCACTAAATTATTTTATAGTAAGGCTAAATGGAGTACTTCTTTTGATAACTTTGTTGTGGATGGTAATTTTAGAGGTAGACCTTTAAAATTAAAGGCTGATGCTCTTGCTATAAATAGTGATGGAAAGGGTAATGTAAAGAATTTAAACTTTGCAAGTGGCTCTAGTAATACTATAGATATAAATGGTGTTATGAATGGAGCTTTGAATATAACAGGTAAAGTAAATTTAGAGGATTTGGCCATTATAGATCCGCAAGCTACGGGTGAGCTTTTTGGAACTTTTGGTATATATGGTACTAAAAAAAATCCAGTTCTAGCATTGGATTTTAAATCGGGTATTGTAGGTTATAAAACTTGGATTATTAATGATTTGTTACTTAATGCTGATTTAACAGCAGCTAATGAAAGACTTGTAAATTCAAAAATAAATGTTTTAATCGGACAAATTCGTGATGAACGAAAAACAATAGGAAAAGATATTTCCCTCGATTTTTCAGGTTCTGAAGCGGATCATATATTGGATATAAATGGTTACATCATTAATGATAAATTCAGCACAATAGTATCTGGTGAATTGACTACAGACCGTAATCATTATCATGGTAATTTAGAAAAGTTAAAGTATGATTTTAAGAATCTTCCTATTGCATTAACTAGTAATCTAGAATTTTCTGTAGATAGGTTTTTGAATTTTAATTTTGGTGAAAACCATTGGTCAATTGCTAATAACATTATTGATATTTCTAATGGCTTTTATAATAATCATGATGCTCAAGTTAGAGTTAGTGCATCTCATTTTGATGTAATGAAACTAAAATCATTTTTACCTATAGGTTTCAAAGTTACAGCTCCAATAAATTTTGTGGCAGATTTAGGTTTAAATAATAAAATTCCAAATGCTAATATAGTTGTAAGTACAAAGCAAGGTTCAATAATTTATAAAAAAAATGTACAAACATACGATAATATAGAGCTTATTGCTTCTTTAGTACGAGATGAGGCCAAATTTGGTGTAAATCTTGATCTTGGAAAGAGTGGATCCATTAAGACTAATGCTATAGTTGGGAATCCGTTAGCAGATATCAGAACATTGGATGGACAATTGTCTATAAACAACATTGATTTGGCAATATTAAGTAAATTTATTCCAAATTTAAGTGCATCAAATGGTATTTTACACGGTTCTGGTGTTTATGGTGGAACTTTAGACAAGCCAACCTTTAACGGCTCTATTGAAATTACAGATATGAATGTAAACCCTGTTATAGACATAGGTAGAATTGAAAATATAAATACTGTGATACGTGCTTATGGCACGAAAGCAGATATTAATTCTAGTTTTATGTTAGGTGGTAAACTGGGATCCATAATTGGTAGTTTAGATTGGGAAAATGATTTACAGGCAGAACTTAAGCTTAATACAGATGAGTTACCTATTAATTTTATGGGGTATGGTTCTGGTTTAGTAAAACTTGATGTAAATGCAAAGTTTTCTCCAAGTGTTAATTCTATTTTTGGTAGTATCAATATTCCTACAGCAGATATAAAAGTCAAAAATTTACCTGCAAGTTCTGTTTCTGCTTCAAATGACGTTGTGGAGATCAGAAGATCTGATGATGGTTCATACAAAATAAAGCGTAACCAATCATCCCCTGTGGAGTTAGATTTTAAAATACAAATTGGTCCTAACGTAAAGATTAATGCAATTGGTTTGCGCACAAACTTAAATGGTACCTTACATGTGGCTCAAAAGCCTAAAAAACAAATGACAGTAGATGGTAAAATTAATTTAGTGGATGGTAAATTCCATGCGTATGGTCAAAACCTTATTATTGAAAGTGGCAGAATATCTTTTGTTGGTGATGTTAATAATCCAAGTTTGAATATTAGAGCTATAAGAGATCCTCATTCAATGGAAGATGAATCTATTACGGCTGGTGTTTTAGTAACCGGATCCGCGAGTAATCCAAATGTAAAAATATTTTCTAAACCTCAGATGTCTCAAAGTGAGGCTTTATCATACTTGTTACGCGGTAAAGGGATGGATGAAAGTAGTGCAAATAGTTCTGATATGAGTACACAACTTCTATTAGGTGTTGGGCTGATGCAAACATCAGGATTTATTAGTGATCTAGGTGAACATTTTGGTTTAGAAGATGTTGCTCTTGATTCTAGAGGTGATGGAGATGAAACTTCAGTCGAAGTGTCTGCATATATTTTGCCTAAGGTTCAAGTAGCATATGGATATGGAATTTATAATTCTTTATCAGAATTTAGATTACGTTATGAAATGTTTCCAAGATTTTATATTGAAGGTGTAAGTTCACTAGAGCAAGCTATTGATGCAATCTATAAATTTGAATTTGATTTTTAAATAAAATTAGTAATAGCCAGGCCAATATGAGAGGATAAAATGCTAAATATAATATGGACCATCATGGTGGTTGTGGGCATTGCTGTTACCTTACTTAGACTAATATTAGGAGATGCTCAAGCCCCTTCTGAATTAATGGAAGGTATGTTTAAATCTACAACTATTGCAGTTGAGGTGGTTATAGGTTTAGCAGGAATGATGTGTCTGTGGCTAGGTATAGCCAATATTATGGATAAATCTGGCTTAACAAAAATTTTAGCTAAGTCTTTAGAGCCACTCTTCAGAGTTATTATGCCTGAAATTCCTAAGGGGCATCCATCAATTGCTAGCATTACATTAAATTTAGCTGCCAATATGTTAGGGCTAGATAATGCGGCAACTCCATTAGGAATACGAGCGATGAAGGATCTTGAAACTATAAATCCTAATAAGGGTGTCGCTAGTAATAGTGAAATAATGTTTTTAGTGCTAAATACTTCCGCTGTTACAATTTTTCCAGTATCAATAATATTATATAGAACAAAATTTGGATCAGTTGCTCCAACAGATGTTTTTTTACCGATCTTGTTAGCAACCACTTGTTCAACAATTGCAGGGTTTGTTGCTGTTGCATTTTGTCAGCGTTTAAACTTATTCAAGTTACCAATTTTGTTAGTTTTTAGTGCAATAGTTGGTGCGATAATCGGTATATCTGTATGGTCTACGTATGCGGGTGCATCCTTAATTTCTCAAGCTACAATAGTTTCAGATTCAATGATATTGCTTTTAATGCTGTTTGTATTATTGTTTGCAATGAAGCATAAAATAAAAATATTTGATGAATTTATAAATGGAGCAAAAGAAGGGTTTAAAGTCTGTCTTGATATTCTACCTTATCTTGTTGCGATGTTGTTTGCTGTGGCTATATTTAAGGGTAGTGGGGTACTATCTTTTATTCTTGACGGTATTCGTTATCTTGTTGAACTGCTAGGTATTAATAGTAAATTTGTTGAGGCTTTACCTGTATCAGCATTAAGTCCTCTTTCTGGAAGTGGTGCAAGGGCTATGATGTTAGAAGTTTTTAATTCATCTGGAGTAGATTCTTTTGCAGGTCATTTAGCATCAATTATGCAAGGTTCTACTGAAACAACATTTTATGTTATTGCTGTATATTTTGGTGCGGTAGGTATTACTCGAGTACGTCATGCTATTGGTTGTGGCCTTATGGCTGATTTTGCCTCTATGGTGGCATCAATTTTTATAGCTTATTTATTTTTCGGCAATTTGTCTTAGTTTCTAAGGTAATTAGGAAAAATATTAAAGTAAATATTTGTTCAATAGCAATGCCTAGTAGTATTTTAATCTTATGTTATATACTATAAAAATATTAAAATTTGTTAAAATTATATTATATATTTTAAAAATGTATACTAGATCTTAATTGCGTTTGGTTTAACTTTAAAATATTATTTTTGTAATATATTATACTATTGTCGTTATTTTACACAATTTTATTGATATAAATTGCTACGAAAAGGTTTATCCCTTTAGGATTAAGTAATGAATAAGTATAAATTAGAACTGATTATATCTATTTTTTGTCTTTTTTTTATTGGCAGTGTTGATGCTGCTACTCATTCTCTATATTTAGATAATGCAGATATTAAGGCTTTTTCTCATCCATCAGTAACTGCAGAATTTAAACATTCTCATGGTTTAGTTATGAATGATATGGTTATTCACGACTCAGGGAAAATGATGATTACTCCAAGCCAAGGTTTGTGTTGGAAAATGACTTCTCCTTTTAAGCGCGTTTGGATGTTTTCTCCATATGGTGATTATGAAATTTCTGAAAATGGAGAGGTTTTTGATATTAGCACTTATGTCTACCCATATGCGTCAGTTGTTTTGAATGTTGTTAGATCATTAGATTCAGGAAATATAAGTTATATAGAAAAAATTTTAATATTAGTATTAGGTCGCTATTATTTTAGGCATGAGCAAAATTTTTAAATTTTTTTTCATG
>CAZTNG010000015.1:0-30711 GCA_964615195.1 uncultured Enterobacterales bacterium | reverse complement strand
AAAGATAGATGCTATTTTACGTCATAGTGGAATAAAGTAATTTTATAAAAAATGGGTTGTAAAAATATTACAACCCATTTGGTTTTAATTTCTGAAAATTATATAAATTTCTGTCTATTGTATAGATTTTGCTAATTTTGCAACAATAGAGCGAGTGTTGTAATTTAATTCAGCTACTACTACTTCAATAGTTTGGCTAATTTTAAAGTATTCATTGCCATCGATTTTCATAATACCTGTATTATTATCACTTTCAATTCGCTTCCTGTCGGTACAAATAAAGCTTGAAGGAATAAATGCGGT
The DNA here is from genome assembly GCA_964615195.1 of uncultured Enterobacterales bacterium. Lineage (GTDB taxonomy): Bacteria > Pseudomonadota > Gammaproteobacteria > Enterobacterales > Succinivibrionaceae > HGM20899. The sequence goes on along the minus strand of CAZTNG010000015.1, from coordinate 30,408 downwards.
AGCTCCGTTTTCAAGTAATCTAATACGTAAACCGCCTCTGGTAATATCAAAAATCTCGCCTGTAAATACAGTTCCATTGTTCATATATGATTCTAAATACTTAACATATAACCAATCTTTAACATTTCTTTCGGCTAAGCGATTATATCTTTTTGCTATATTCATGGTTTCAATTGTTTCATCATTTGGAATGCGAGGATGTTTACCACTGTTTAAGAATGACTTAATAAGTCTATGATTAATCATATCCCCATATTTTCTTATAGGTGATGTCCATGTCGCATAATAATCTAAACCTAAACCATAATGAGGGCCTGGTACAGGTGACATTTGAGCATATTCTTGGTACTTTCTTAATCTGTTATCAATATAATCTGAGTCTATTTCGTCAACCCATCTTTTAATTTTGCTAAAACCCTCAACTGTGCTTAATTCTTTTGGATCTGTGATTGGAGCGTTATATTCAGAAAGTAATTGAACAACATCACTCATTTTTTCTTGGTCAAATCCCATATGGATATTAAAAATACCAGCATGGAAATGATTTGCAAGAAATTTACCTGCACATGTATTGGCAGCAATCATGGCTTCTTCAACTATTCTGTTAGCAATTCGTCTAGTTGCTATTTTTATTTCTTTTAAAGATCCATCATCATTTAGTATGAATTCATATTCAGGTTTGTCTTTAAAAACAGAAGCATGACAACTTCTGTATTGGAATCTTGCCTTACAAAAAGATTCTAGCATTTTTATTTGGTTATAAATTACTTCACTAGGTTGGAAGTTAGTTTCATTACCTTCGAGCAAATCAGAAACTTTATCGTAAACTAGTTTTCCTTGTGATTTTATAGTAGCTAATTCAAATTTTGTTTCTCCAACAAGATTACCGTCAGCCTCAATATTTATACATCCCACTAAAACGTTTCTTATTTCTCCTTCTTTTAGGGAACACAAATCATCGCTAAGGGATCTTGGTAACATTGGAATATCACGACCAGGTAAGTAAATTGAAAATGCGCGTTTTGATGCTTCTATATCAAGTTTATCATTTTCATCAATATACCCAGTAGGATCGGCTATCGCGATCCACAATTTCCATGAACCATCAGAAAATTGTTCAATGTACAATGCATCATCCATATCCTTAGTTTTTTCACTATCTATGGTTACGAAAGGTAAATGAGTTAAATCTGTACGAACATAATTTTTGTCTTTGAATTCATAATTACCCTCATCAAATGGAGATTGTTTTGGAAGATCTAGTCCTCTGAGAACAACCCACCATGGAGCTTGAGGATCATTAGCTGTAGTAATAAATTCAATGATTTCAGCCATATGAAATTTTTGGTTGTTCATTGCATGCTCCGTTAGCGTTGCAATAACCCAATCTCCTTCCTGAAGGTCTATATTTTTAAGATGACTTTTAGCTCGAATCCAATTTTTAATACTTGGATGATCAGGAATTATATTAAGAAATCCCTTATTATACTTAATTCTTGCTACAAAACGTTTTAGGTAAGGTTCGATTAATTTTAATGGTTCGGCCTGTTGTTTATCTCCATTTGACGTTATTACGGCTTCAATTTTATCGCCGTGAATCAAATTTTTCATAAATTGAGGAGGAATAAAGTAGCTTTCCTTATTGTCTACTTCTAAAAATCCGTAACTTTTGTCTGTGGCTTTAACGCAGCCTTCTTTTTTTATTTTTGATTTTTCATTATCTTGCTTCAATTTTTGGAGCACTGGATTATCAGCTAACATTGAATATTCCTATATGTCCTCTTTTTGGACTTAATTATTTGCAAATTCTTACTTGCATTTTAGCGATCTTTTAAGTAGGTGTCTATAAAAACTAAACTTATAAAAATTATGATTAATTAGTTATGCATAAGATATTATTTTGCCAACCATTTATAATGATTATTGAACTTTTAAATCACAATTTACGACTTTTTCTGCATAATTTTGTAGAATTTTACGGTTAAGTTTAAAGGAAAACTTTATATTATTTGGCCACGGTAAAAATTTTTTTGGTATATAAATTTTATTTAATATTTTAACCAAGTCATTCTTTATAGAAAAGCAATCATCATTTGTTTCTATAATTGCACATGCAATATTTCCCCATTCCCAATCTTTAATGGGCACTACAACAGCTTTAGTTATGTATGGTAAACTCATTAATGCTTTTTCTATCATTTCGGGTATAAAATTTTCTCCACCACAGATAAATTGGTTATCAATTCTACCATGTATAGTCAGCCCATATGTGGTGATTTCACCCATATCTTTTGTGTGGAACCAGCCTTCGTTATCAGTTATTTTTTGGATATTAGATGTTACATTTGAATTGATCATGTATCCAAAAGCAAGAGTTTCACCTTTTACAAGGATTTCCTTGTGAGAAATTTTTATTTGTCTATAAGGTAGAGCTTTACCGGCACAAATGTGTTGTGAGATTTCAGCTGTGCATATTTGGGATGCCATTTCTGTTGAACCATAGCTACCATATATTTTTAAATTAGGATTTTGATTAATTAACATTATAATTAATTGTTTATCGATTGGCGCTCCACCTAATAAAATTGCACGGATAGATGCTGACTTATTAAGGGGACAGTTTTCATTCATGCATAATCTATAAGCTTGAGTTGGAACGAGGGACAAAAGTGTAATCTCATTATTAATTAACAACTCTTCAGTAGAGTGGTCAACCTCATTTTGGATAACCATCTGGGCACCGAAAATTACACATTTAAAAATAATTGCTTGTCCTCCTACATGGTTAAGAGGGAGACTAAGTAAATATTTATCCGTAAAGGTAATATAAAAAACTTGTTGTCCTCCTAAAGCACTGTATATGTGTGAACTAATAGAATGAACAATTTTTTTTGGTTCTCCGGTAGAACCTGAGCTTAAAATAATATTACTAGGTATCGTTTTGTAATAATTGCATATGTGTTCTAAGCTAATTTCAGTAAAACTTTTATTATGAAAAAGGCTTTCAGTATTTATTTCCTGTGCACAATTTGTATCATGTTTATTTAATAATTTTGTAATATCTATATTTCTTGCAATATCAGTAAGATTGATAAATTTCGCATTTAGATCTGCACATAATTTATTAATGTTATTGGTTTTTTCATGAACAGATACAGGTAAATATATTTTATTAATTCTTATAATGGAAAATATTAAGGCAATATAGAAAGGAGTACATTGAGCAGGAATAACAAAAATTGATTTATCACTGTTAATTACATATTTATCCATCAATTTTGATAAGTTGTAAAGCTCAGAATAAGATAGTTTATATTTTGTATTTTTTATAGCAGTATTGTTCCCAAAAAGAATAGCTGCTCGTTGTAATAAACAATAACTCATTTAAACTCCTTATAATTTTTAAAAATGTATTGGCTTTAAATTTTTTATGAAATTATTCATATTAATTTCATCAACATTAAAGTATTTAAGAGTATCAGTCCCAGGATTAGGTAGGTTATGTGTATAACTTAGTTGTTCAATATATTTTATTGCAATTGGGCTTTCAAATGCAGAGGTTAATATTGGTGAATTTGCAAGTATTACTTCATTCATCCCACTAATGGTCGGTTTAATGATTTTTATACATTTTTTCAATTTACTATTTAGTGTCACATCATTTAGTGGATTTAATTCGTTAATTAAATTATTTCTATTAAGCTCATCTAATGCAATTTGAGTGTTTAAACTTAAGCATTGTTTAATTGTAGGACACGGATCTTCAAAATAAACAATATTATTGGCTGTTTCACGTAATATTTCTTGTGCTTGATCAATGGTTAGGTTGCAATTAGCATCTATAATAAGTTTTACTTTTGACTGAGAATAAATTTTTCTAAGCATATTTATTTCTTCATCAAAATTATATATTCCCACCTTTATTTTGAATATGCCTTCTTTTCCGTTTAGTTTTTGAACTATTTCTTGAGTAGTACCTAAGATAAAATTATAGGGTATTATTCTTTTAGATGCAGTTAATGGGTGGGTTAAAGCATAATATGAAAAATTTAAGGAAGGAAGTTTTAAAGTAATTAGATTTTGTGCAAATGTTGCATCCCATATGTTAGGAATATTAAGGTAATTTGCTTCTAAAAATTTATAAACCTGATTTAATGAATCCATTGAAAAATAAGGTAGAGGAGCTATTTCCGCAAAAGTATCATTATTTTCAATAATAATACCTTCACGAAAAGATAAATCTCCTCTTTTTAGATGGATTTTTTTAGAAAAATTAATTTTATAGCTATAAAATTTTAGCTTCATTATTAAGGATTTCTTTTAAATTTTGAAAAGTCTGGTTTGCGTTTTTCATTAAATGCGTTTCGGCCTTCTTGCCCTTCTTCAGTCATGTAAAAAAGCATTGTTGCATCACCAGCAAGCTCTTGTAATCCGGTTTGTCCATCACAATCAGCATTTAGTGATGCTTTGAGGCATCTTAATGCAACTGGACTATGACATAAAATTTCTCGGCACCAACATACAGTTTCTTTTTCAAGATCTGCTAGTGGAACTACAGTATTAACTAACCCCATATCTAGAGCTTCTTGTGCATTATATTGTCTACATAGGAACCAAATTTCACGTGCCTTTTTTTGTCCTATAATTCTTGCCATATATGATGCTCCATAACCACCATCAAAAGAGCCTACTTTTGGACCTGTTTGTCCAAAAATAGCATTATCTGCGGCAATTGTAAGATCGCAAACTAAATGAAGAACGTGACCTCCGCCTATTGCATATCCTGCAACCATTGCTATAACTGGTTTGGGACATGTTCTAATTTGACGTTGAAGGTCTAATACATTTAAATGATGAACCCCGGTTTCATCTTTATATCCACCGTAATCACCTCTAATTTTTTGGTCGCCTCCTGAACAGAATGCTAGGTCTCCTGCGCCAGTAAAAATAATTACACCTATATTAGAGTCAAAACGTGCATCTCTTAATGCTTCTTCCATTTCCATTACTGTTTTGGGTCTAAAAGCATTTCTTACCTGTGGACGATTAATTGTTATTTTTGCGATACCGTCAATTGTTTTATGGTAAAGGATGTCTGTGAAATTTGCAGAATGGTCTTCCCAAATAGCTGGTTCATATAGTGATGGATCATTTTTTTTCATTGTTTACTCGTTATTTGAAATAGAAGTTACGAAATTTTTTAATATAGTCGCAATTTGATTGCTGTTGTGTAGATGACAATTATGTCCGCAATTATTTAGCATTTCAACCTTAATTTGCGGATTATTGTAGCTACATATTTTTTGCGCAATGGACATGTATTTTTTATCATTTTCACCATAAATATATAGGAATGGAGTGTTTAAAGTTTTAAGCATTCCACCTAAATAAGGCATTTTTGCTAGGCTAAGGTGTTCTATGACTTTAGAAATATTTTTACCATTATTATTAATTCTTTTCTTTATAAGAAAATCTTTATCTTCATTAGAAAGATCAGAAAAAACTTCTTGATTATACCAATCACTTAGGACATTTTTAATTTGTTCATTATCAAAACGTTTTGCCCAAGTTAAATCATTTTGAAATCTTAAATTTTTGTCTTGTTTTTCAGCTAATCCAATGTTTGAGCTCTCAACAATTACACCCAGAGGTTTAAATTTTGTTTTAGAAGAGCAAACGTAGTTCATTGCTATTCGCCCACCTAGAGAATAACCATAAAGAATAAAATCTTTAATTTTCAACCCTGTAAGTTGTTCGTCTAACCAATCGTTAACATTTGAGAAATCTACAGTAACATTGCTGCAACCATGTCCTGGAAGGCTAATCATTTCAGTTGGATTGTTTAGCTTTGTAGCAATGGACATGAATTCTTGAGGAACTCCAAGAAGTCCGTGTAAAAAAATAATGTGCATAATTTAATAATAAAAGTAATTAAGATAACTTATTTTACTACTTTATGATATATAAAATGAATTTTGTTGATTGTTTTTTATTTGAATATTTTTCATATTGAAATAGGAACATCCATGTTCCTAAAAATGCTTCATGCACGAAAGGCTTCCTGCCAAAAAAGCATCCTTGCTTAACTTTGAGTAGGAGGTGCATCATGCACGAATCAACATCCTGTATCATCTCCTAATTGAATACATGATAGGCATAGATGTAAATATTTTTTGTTATATTCATCAAAATTTATAGTTATAAAATAAATGTAGGATGATAAGAACACTCATAAAGTCTTATTTTATAACGGTTTATCAATATTTTAGTGAAATTTTTTATTTATGCGTTTTACGTAAACATCTTACAACGTTTATAGCTATTATCTCACACGTATAGTAATTATTATATTAGATAACTAGGTTATTGTTGTTGTAATAGTAACTTTTCATACAATTTTAGCCCCTCTTTAGGCGAAAAATTTACTTCTACAATCAAGGAGTTTGTACGGTTTTTTGTTATTTCATAATTAAATTCATCTAAATTGGATGGATTAGCATACTCAATAGAAAACATTTTTGCTATGTTTTGAAAATTACAATAGTGAGGATTTATAAAAAATGTGTTTAGTTTGTTTTCATCATGAATAGGAAATTTTGAAAAAATATTTCCACCATTATTATTTATAATTATCAACAATAATTTGTACTTTTGTAGTAATGAAATACTTGATAAGTCATACAATGCTGTTGTATCACCAATGATTGCACACACTGAATGATTTTGAGCAATTCCTGCTGCTGTTGCAATTTGTCCATCTATTCCTGAAACGCCGCGATTTGTGAATATTTCTTTGGTAGTATCTGTTAGAAGTAAATCGCAATATCTAGCGATTAAGCTATTACCTATAAATAATGTTTTACTTTGAATTTTTGAAAGGGCATTGATAATACTTAATTCAGAAAAATTATTTTTGTTTAACAAATATGTTGTATTTAAATTGATGTAAGGTTCGGGTAATAAATTTTGAAGTTTTTCACTTGTACAAAATTTAGAATTTGTAAATTTTAATAATTCAATGATAGGAAATTGAATGTGTTGGGCTTGTTTAGCTGTTGCATTTAAATTTTGAACATTTTCTGTTACCCAAATAACATCACCTTCATAATTTGATATTAAATTTAATATTTTTTTTGAAATAAATCTTCCACCAAAAACTACCATATATTTGCATTTTGTAGACATAAATTTTATGTCGTTAAATCTAAATTCATAATCTCCACAAACATTTGTTCTGCCTCTAAGATTACTTTGAATGTCAGCAATAATAAAAATATTTTTTGCTTGTGCATAATTATGAATTGCATCAGCTTGTTTTGTAGAAAGGTCGCCGGCTATAAAAATTGTTGTTTCATTTGAAATTATTTTGTCAAACGCAATTGCTTGTTCACATGGATGCAGGTTATTTTGGTGTTCCAATGTTAGTTTTGTATTTTTAGGGGATAATTTATAGCATTTTAATGTTTCTGCCTCATATATTGGTTCTCTTATTTCTACGTTTAAATGTAGAGGTTTTTTTAGTAGCAAAGATTGTTGTATTTTATTAGAGAGCTTATTTTCAATGAAAGAAAAGGGTATATGTTCATCTGCAGCAGGAATGTGAGAAAAAAGAGCATATTCACCAAATATGTGGTTTTGCATGCATGTCTGATTGGCGCCACAATCAAGCAATTCATAAGGCCTGTCGGCTGTAATAATTATTAGAGGTATTGATGTTGTATAAGCTTCCATTATCGCTGGGAAGAGGTTAGCAACTGCAGACCCTGAAGTTGTAATAATTGCAATTAGGGATTCCCTTGATTTTGCGAGTCCTAAAGCAAGAAAAGCTAGTGCCCTTTCATCAAAATGTATATGTTGTTTAATTTTATGATTATCAGATAGTGCCAAAGCAAAAGGTGCGCTTCTTGATCCTGGAGCAATACATATGTCAGTCACATTGAAATATTCTAAAACTGAAATTATTCCTTGAGCTAAAACATAGTTTGCGTTTACAGAATAGTTGTTATTCATACTTTCTCCATATCATGAGATATAAACTTTTTGCAACGTGCACATCTTTCTTAAATTATGCAAGCAGTTTTTATCAATAAATTAAATTGTTCTTCTTTTTGCATACAAATTTCTGTAAAAACGGGGGTCATTTTTTGTGCAGTTTCCAACCATTCTGTTGTTGGATTAGATTGAGGCATTATGCCTGCTCCTCCATAAACAGTTATTTTTTCGGGTGTAATAAAAGCAGATCTCAATAATACAATCATTTTGGTACACTTTTCTTTGTGAAAACCTGCAGTGCCTGCAAATAGCTGCCTATTTATTTTATTATTCTTTTCCAAAAAATCCATTGCATGTTCTTTGGGATATCCTAAAGTAGCTGGTGTTGGATGTAGTCTATTAATAATATCGTCAAATGAGATATTATCATTTATTGAACCTTTTATTTTACACACAAGATGAACTATATACGGTAATTTTCTTAATTTTAGTTTGCCTTGAATAAGCTTTTTAGTTATTGGTTTTAGATCTGCAGTAATACTTTTAGAAACAATAGAATTTTCTTGAATATTTTTTGAATCAGTAAGAAGTTGCTCACCCTGTTCTACAGGAAAGGAACCAGCTAAAGCTTCTGTTGAAATTTTATGGCCTGTTAAATCAAATAGCGATTCTGGGGTATATGAAATGAAGGCTTGTTCTTCTTCAATATATGCAAAAAAATTGTTTTTATAATGTACTTTTTTGATAAAGTTTTTAAATAATAAAATAGTTAAATCTTGGGAGTTAACTTTTTCTTTGAATGGTAGTACACAAGTTCTACTTAATACAATTTTTTCAAGTTTCGAATTTTTGTAAGTTTCTATTTGTTTTTTAAAATTAGAAAAGTTGGGCTCTCTTGTGATTTTATTTATTGCAATATTGTCTACAATATTTTGAATTTTTGAATTACAACTATTATTGTTTGCCAATTCATTTAATGAAATTTTAAAGTTATCGTTGAACTTTGAAATTGAAATTTTATGTTTTTTTATATGAATTAAAAGAGCAGGTGTTATCTTGGTGTGAATGCTTTTGTCAAAGTTTACAATTTGAAAATAAAAATTGCCTAATGTAGAGGATCCTATTCCAATATAAGTTTCATTATTTTTTAATGAAAATAATATTTTTTTTTGTGTTGGTGTTATCAAAAATAATAGATCTAAAAAACTTTTGATTTGGGTTTTAGATAAAAAATAGGATATTTCTTTGTTTTGACAAACAGGTAAATTGTTTAAATTAGATAATATTTCTTGGACATTCATTTTTGTTTTATAGATTGCTTGAAGCTACAATAATAGACAACGAATATTGATAAAAATCAAAAGTTACCTCAAGTATAGCCTAAAACGCATTAAGAATTAATCATTTTATGTTATCAAAATATCTTTAATTGGTGAAAATGATAATGAAATAAATGTAAAATGATAATTCACTTAATTTTATTTAGTGATTAACAATCAAATATTAGAATGAGTAAAATTGTTTTTGGAAAATCAATTTGGTATGAAGAATAATTATTTTATTCAAGTGAATAAGAAAATAAACTACGACATGAGAAATATATAGATGAATATAAAGAAATGGGTTGTGGCTGCACGCCTAAGAACTTTGCCTTTATCAAGTTCTGCAGTAATAGTCGGTATTACTGTTGGTTTAAGTCAAAGTAGTAATACAGCGTTTTCATATAGGTTGTTATTTTTAGTATTTTTTATTTTGCTAACATCTATAACTTTACAAATTATATCTAACTTCGCTAATGACTATGGTGATGCATTATCTGGTGTAGATAATGACAAAAGAGTGGGTCCAAAACGTTCATTATTCATGGGGCTAATGACCAAAAAGGAAATGAAATTTGGAATAGCTTTAGTTATATTTCTAGCTATTGTATTTGGATGCACAGCTATAGCTTTAGCGTTTTATGAGAATCCAAAAGCTTTTTTGTTATTTTTGTGGTTAGGTTTTCTTTCTATAGTTGCTGCTGTTACATATACAATTGGATTAGTATACGGTTATAAGGGTTTTGGAGACCTTGCTGTATTTATTTTTTTTGGTTTAGTCGCTGTGTTAGGCGCACAGTATATGATATCTTTGAATATTGATATCTACGGTTGCCTGCTTGGAATGGTAGCAGGATTGATGGCAATATTAGTGTTGAATGTAAATAATCTTAGAGATTATGAGAGTGATAGAGTAAGTGGAAAAAATTCATTAGTTGTTAAATTTGGTTTACGTGGTGGAAAAATATATCACGCAGTAGTGTTGTCTTTAGTGATAATGGGTAATATTGCTATGATAATATTAATGAAAAAAAATATTGCAATATTACCTTTGATTTTATCAATTCCACTTATAATCTCGTCCATATATTGTATTCATCCTAAGCATGTAAATGGTTGCTTAGATCCATACTTAAAGAAGACCTCTATTAGTGCTTCATTGATTAATTTGAGTTGGTCGTTAATTTTTTTACTAAATTATTTTTGAATGTGCTATTAATGTAAGTAGTAAGGTAATTAAACTTGTTTGATTGACATATAAGGAATCTAAAATGGCTGAAGAAGATTTAATGAAAGAATGTGGTACTAATTGTGGATGTACTGCTGAAATAGGGACTGTTATTCATGAAAATGACACGATTTATGAATTTACATTAGAAGGATCAAAAGATGAAGTTTTAGCAAAATTTGCAGATTATTTGAGTAAGGCAAAGGATGCTGATGAGAACGTGAAAGTTGAGTTTATGGATACTGAAAATCAAGTATTCACTAGAAAAGGATCTTTCGAATTTTCGTGTACTGTAGAAAAAATGGTTTTCCAATTTAAAGCGCACGCGATCTAATTTTTGCTATTCAAATAGTGTCTATTGTTCATGAATGTGCTAGTCTGAGTATTGAGTAATTAATTTGAGACTAGGTTGGTAGAGTGCGTCTATTAAAATCATTCTGCGCTATTATAATATGTTGGCTTGTATTAATCTCTCCTTCTTGGTCTGTTTCAATGGAGGATGGCCAGCTAGAATATCGACACGGAGATTTACCTGTAATTTTACAAAATCAATCTCTGCGTGTCCTTGTCGCTTATGACAACGTAAGCTTCTTTATGAACAAAGGGAAGCAAGACGGTTTGTATGTTGCTCTTATGCATCAATTCGAAAAATTTCTACAAAGCAAATATCATGAAGCTAAGCGGCTAAAAATATATTTCATACCTGTTCGTCAAGATCAAATGATGCAGCGTATTTCTGAAGGATATGGTGATATTGCTATGGGTGTGTCACCGACAAACAATTTTAAGCGTTATGTTGACTTTACCATACCCGAGAAACTTTGGTTAAAAGAAATTGCTGTAACTCGTAGTGGTAGCAAACCAATACGAAAAATAGAAGATTTTGCTGGAGGCTTTTTTTGGGTAAGAAAGAGTTCAAGTTACTATGAAAGCTTAAAAACAATTAATACTTATTTAAAAGCAATGAAATTAAAGCCCGTAACGATAATTCAAGCTGATGAGTTTTTGACGGATGCTGATTTAGTAGATATGGTTTCTAAAGGTGAAATTTTGGCGACCGTCGTTAATGATAGTAAGTTGGTTGTGTGGAAGAGATATTTTCAAGGTGTAAGGTTTAATGTAGATGTGCCTTTAAAAGTTAATGGAACTTTGGTATGGGCCATAAGGCATGAAAGTAAACAGTTATATCGAGAAGCTAATTTATTTTTACGTGAATATCGTGATGGTACTCCTAATGGGAAAGTTATTTATGATAGGTATATGCGTACGTTACCAACTTATGCCTCAAGGTATAATAGACCTGATAATGAATGGCTAGGTTTAAAAGCTGATAAGTTTACAAAATATGCCAAGATATTTCGTAATTATGGTAGCAAATATAATATTGATTGGATGTTGTTAATGGCGCAGTCCTATCAAGAATCTACCTTAAATCCTAATGCAATATCAAATCGTGGTGCAGTTGGAATTATGCAAGTATTACCAAGTACTGCTAGTGAGTGGTATATAAATATTAATAGTGTTCATGACGTTGATAATAATGTTCATGCTGGCACAAAATATATGAGGTATATGCTAGATAATTATTTCTGTGAAAAGAGTATATCTTTAAGTGAAAAAATATTATTTGCATTAGCTTCGTATAATTGTGGTCCAAACCGTATAATGAAATACCGAAGAGAAGCCAAAGAAAAAGGACTAGATCCAAATAAGTGGTTTGATAATGTTGAAAAGATAGCTATGGAACATAGTGCATTAGAAACGGTAAAATATGTAAGAAATATATCTTCACTCTATGTTTCCTATCAGAATGTTTTTTCTCTAGAAGAGCAAAAAAAGAGTGTTAGACACTTATAATGAAAGTGTCGACAGGAACGCTCTCTTTGATTTGTTCTCTTGGTCTAAGTAACATATAGACTATAAAACAATTATTTATGGATGATATAGCTTTCACAAATAATGCAAAGTGTGGATATCTGTAGCATCCATAATATTGGTATCTTCATGAGTTAACCAATTATCAATCACGTGTTTAGTGGTTGTTTATATAGTTTTTGGAATACATTAATGCTCTATGCAACTCTCATATTTTAAGCATAACTTGATGACTTCTAAATTCCATCATAAATTGACATACGTAATTATTAAATTATGCCAATTTATGCTTTAAATACAGTTGAACATTTTACGAATGCTATTTTTGTAAGTAATTGAACTATTCTTTTGTTAAATCACTAAAAAGATCTTTTGATATTAATTATATTTTATAAAATTATTATTGTTTTTCAGTTGTAATGAAGATCTTTGTCAAAATTAATAATATTAAATTGTATTGTTGAATAATCTAAATTATTATAAAAAAAGTTATCAAAACTCAATATTTAAGCATAATATAGACTGAATATTTGTGTTATTTTATACGAAGTCAAAAATTTTATTAAAATTTTGCTAAAAAACAAAATTTTTTAATTAAAAATTATCAATTTTAATTTAAAATGCACGAAATTCGAAAACACACATACATACAATTTCGAATATGGCTCAGAAATGAGTGGTTTGGTTTGTGAACAATCGATTAAGAAGGATAGGATATGTTCAAGAAAACACTTACCTCGTTGGTTTTGGTTATAAGTTCAATTGTAGCTATACCATCATTTGCAGAAGAAGAAAAGGTTCTTAATATATATAATTGGAGCGATTATATTGAGCCTTCAATTATACCGGAGTTTGAAAAAGAAACAGGTATTAAGGTTGTTTATGATGTTTTTGATAGCAATGAAGTTTTGGAAGCTAAAATGTTATCAGGTAAGTCTGGATATGATATTGTCGTTCCTGGATCAGATTTCCTTGCGAGACAAATCCAAGCTGGCGTTTTTCAAAAGTTAGATAAAAGTAAGTTACCTAACTATAAAAATTTAGATCCTGTACAGATGAAAATGTTGTCAGATCTAGATCCAAACAATGATTATGCTATTCCATACCTAGGTGGTACAACTGGTATTGCTTATAATAAAAAAATGATTGCGAAATATTTAGGTTCTGATTACAAGATCGATTCTTGGGATGTTTTTTTTAAACCTGAAATTTTGTCAAAACTAAAAGGATGTGGTGTAGCTGTATTAAATGCACCAACAGAAGTAGTTGCGACTGCTATGCATTATTTAGGTTTAGATCCTCATTCAACTAATCCTTCTGCATATAAACCTGCTGAAAAATTACTTAAAAAAATGCGCGATAATGTAACATACTTTCATTCATCTCAAAATATTAATGATTTAGCGAATGGTGATATCTGTATTACTTTAGGTTGGTCCGGAGACCTCTTAATGGCTGCCGATCGAGCTCAAGAAGCTAATAATGGCGTTGATATTGAATACATAGTTCCAAAAGAAGGCGCATTAATATTCTATGACATGATGGCAATTCCTGCAGATGCTGAACATACAGAAAATGCATTATTATTTATAAATTTCTTAATGAGGCCTGATGTTATAGCTAAGATTTCATCTTATACTTCTTATGCAAGTGGTAATAAAGCATCTGTACCTTTTGTTGTAGAAAAAGTACGTAATAATCCAAATATCTATATACCACAAGAAATGCTTTCCAAGATGTTTTTGCAGGTTGTGTTGCCACAAAAGGTTAACCGCGAAATAAATAAAATTTGGACACGAGTTCGTACTGGCGAATAGAATCCTTAATTACTTTGTTTAATTTTAAGTAGGTCTATGTAGTATATAGGCCTATGTATCACTATAAGTGGAGAGTATGGTTTTGGTTGATATTAATACAGCTCTAGATGGTACAGAGAATAAGTTTAAACCTGTACAAAAAAAAGATAGTAAGATTCCTTCCAAACAACCAATAAAAAAAGAGCGTAAGCCTTTGTTGGTTATTAAAGATTTGACAAAAAAATATGATGCAAATATTGCAGTAAATAACGTTAATCTTACTATTTATGAAGGTGAAATCTTTGCTTTATTAGGATCTTCTGGATGCGGGAAATCCACATTACTGAGAATGTTAGCAGGCTTTGAAACTCCAACTAGTGGAGAAATCTTCCTTGATGGCAAGGATATGTCTACAGAACCTCCATATAAGAGACCAGTTAATATGATGTTCCAATCATATGCTTTATTTCCTCATATGACAGTGGCTCAAAATATTGCTTTTGGTTTAAAGCAAGATCATTTACCAAAGGTTGAAATTGAAGAACGTGTTGCGAAAATGCTTCGTTTAGTTCATATGGAAGAGTATGCAGAGCGTAAACCTCATCAACTTTCAGGTGGACAAAGGCAGAGAGTTGCTTTAGCACGATCTTTGGCTAAGCAACCAAAAGTCTTATTGCTAGATGAACCAATGGGAGCTTTAGATAAAAAATTGCGTGAGCAAATGCGTCTTGAATTGGTTGATATAGTTGAAAGTGTCGGTGTAACTTGTGTTATGGTTACCCATGATCAAGAAGAAGCAATGACAATGGCAGAAAGAATTGCCATTATGGACCGTGGTGAATTTATCCAAATAGGAGGTCCTAGAGAAATATACGAAAATCCAAATTGTAGTTTTACCGCAGAATTTATTGGTTCAATTAATATGTTTGAATCTACATTGGTTATGTCTGATCATAAAGGTTCAGAAATATCGTGTAAGGATTTAGATACAAGAATTAAGTTAGATATAGATGTCGACCTAGCTGATGGAATGGAAATTACAGTAGCAATTAGACCTGAAAAGATATATATAGAAAGGACTTTCCCTGTTGATGAAAACGGTGAAAAATTAACGTGTAATTATACAACTGGAGTAGTAGAGAATATTGCTTATATGGGTGATATTTCTATATATCATGTAAGACTTGCTAGTGGTAAAGTAGTAATTACTACACTACCTAATGTAGACCGATTTAATGTTGGTTTGCCTACATGGGATGATAAGGTATTCCTTAGTTGGGATCCTGAATCATGTATCACCTTAACTTTCTAGTGGAAATTTTGGATGAAAAAGTTCTTTCAAAAAATTAAACGTCCTCAAAAAAAAGTAGTTGGGTGGCGTAAGTACGCACTAATTTGTTTGCCGTACTTGTGGATGGCTTTGTTTTTCTTTGTGCCTTTTTTGATTATATTGAAAATAAGCTTTGCAGAAAGTGCTATTAGCATTCCTCCATATACGTCGTTATTTACTTTTGAGGATGATAAACTTCAAATATCATTAAATTTATATAACTATATATCTTTATGGGATGATGAGTCATATCTTTTGGCTTATTTAAAATCATTGAAGGTTGCCTTTTTTTCTACATTATTTTGTTTGATTATTGGTTATCCTGTTGCTTGGGCTATTGCAACGTCAAAACCATCGATAAGAAACATAATGTTAATGTTTGTTATTTTACCTAGCTGGACATCTTTTCTTATTCGCGTGTATGCTTGGATAGGAATTCTAAAAAAGGAAGGTTTAATAAATAACTTTTTGATGTCAATTGGCGCTATTGATACTCCTATTCAAATGTTACAGACAGATTTTGCTGTTTATTTAGGTATAGTTTACGCGTATTTACCATTTATGATATTACCACTATACACAGCTATAGTTCGTGTTGATTACAGTATAATTGAAGCAGGTTATGATTTAGGGTGCAGACCAATCAGTTGTTTCTTTAAATTATTTGTTCCTCAAACGTTTAGTGGAATTGTTGCTGGTTCTATGCTCGTATTTATACCTGCTGTTGGTGAGTTTGTAATACCTGAGCTATTAGGTGGTAAGGATTCTAATCTAATAGGTAGAGTTTTATGGCAAGAATTCTTTAATAATAGAGATTGGCCTTTAGCCTCTGCAGTTGCAACAATCATGTTAATCATTTTGATGATCCCAATCATATGGTTTTACAAGGCTCAGCGAAAAGAATTGGTTGGAGCAAAATAAAATGACAGTAGATTCTTTAAAAAAATTTAAAAAGATGACTCTTACTTCAAAACTAAGATTAGTCTTTTTGACTTTAGGGCTCGCTTTTCTGTATGCACCAATTGTTAGTTTAATAGTATATTCTTTTAATGCATCCAAGCTTATGACTGTTTGGGGTGGATTTTCAGTTAAGTGGTATTTTGCTTTGTTTGCAGATAAGCAAATGATGGATGCTGTTTTAACATCTTTGATTATTTCTTTTAGCTCTGCATGTATGTCTGTTGTAATAGGCACCTTAGCGGCCATAGTTTTAGCTAGAATAACTAAATTTAGAGGTGAGTCATTTTTTGCGTTGTTTATTACAGCTCCAATGGTGCTTCCTGAGGTTATTATTGGCTTAAGTATGTTGTTGATGTTTGTAACATTGTCGGATTTGATAGGTTGGCCTGCGCAAAGAGGTATGCTAACTATTTTGATTGCAATGGTAACAGTAACTGCTGCTTATGTTACTGTAGTAGTAAGATCAAGATTAAGAGAATTAGACACTTCAATTGAAGAAGCAGCATTAGATTTAGGCGCTGGTCCTGTAAAGACATTTTTTGCAATTACTTTACCATCAATATTGCCTGCCATTGTTTCTGGTTGGTTGTTAGCTTTTACACTAACAATGGATGATCTAGTTATTACGTCGTTTGTTGCAGGTCCTAGTTCGTCAACTTTACCTATGGTTGTATTCTCTAGTGTGCGTAGAGGCTTAAATCCTGAGATAAATGCTTTAGCTACAATAATTGTTTTTATTGTATCTTTGTGTACTTTTTTCTATTGGTTATCAAGAACAAGAAAAGAGCGCAGACGTAAATTTGATGTATCATTAGCTGAAAAATCAAAATAATAGTGATATATTTAAATTATTTAAGGCATAGTGTGTATAACATTATGCCTTTTGTATTGTTAAATTGTTTTACTGTTGATATTCATAATAAAGCGGTGGTTTAATCTAAATGTCATTAATTACTACTTCTAGTATCATTCTCTATGAAGATAAAGAGATTATTATTGTAGATAAGCCTTCTGGTATTTTGACTGTTCCGGGCAAAAAAGAAACAGATAGTATTACTACTTCTATAAAGCAATATTGCTCTTCTGCTAATCCTATACATAGATTAGATATGAGTACTTCTGGTATTGTTTTATTTGGTAAAACATCAATGAGTATTGCTAGACTTACTAATCAATTTAAGGAAAAGAAAACTAAAAAAATTTATATTGCTTGGGTTTTTGGAATCATAAAAAATCAGTATGGAGCTTTAGCTTTTCCCTTATCAAAGGATATTAACTTATCAGCTAAACTTGAAGCTCCAGTGCAAAAAGTAGATTTTGTTCAAGGGAAAAAAGCTTTAACTTTTTTTAAAGTTATTAAAAGAGATTATAAAAACAATAAGACATTATTAATGCTTGAGCCACATACTGGAAGAACTCACCAACTAAGAGTACATATGAGTTACTTTGGTCATGAAATAGTTGGTGATGATATATATTCAAAAAACATAATACATAAAAATTATGATGCCACATTTACGATGGATTTAAATATAGGTAAATTTTCAAATTTGCAGTTACATGCAACAATGCTTAAATTTATTCATCCTACGACTTGCAGTCAAGTGACTGTATTTTCTCCACCAAAATTTAAAACTTTAGATAATTTGCGTTTATACCTTCCAAAATGAAGGCATAAAGCAGATGATCATTGTTAAAACTTCGAGTCTACCAAGTATCATATCAATTAATAATACTAGCTTTTGAAAATCATTTAGTATTGAAAAATCTCCGCATGGTCCATATTTTGGTCCAATGGCAGGTCCAATATTGGATAAGCACGCCAAAGTTGTACTAATGGAATCTAGCACTTCCATTCCGCTTGCAGACAGAAGAATGGCGCTGAAAACTGTAACTCCTATATAAGCAAAGAAAAATGCAATAATTGAACGAACGATTGTGTCATTTACTTTATGGTTATTGTAACGTTGAGGGAAAATGGCAGAAGGGTGCATTAATTGATGTATCTGTCTTTTAAATAAAGTGAAAGCTATCTGAAGTCTGAATACCTTTAGACCTCCTGATGTAGATCCTGAGCATGCACCTAGGGGAATTATTAGGAAAAATATTAATGTTATAAAGTGGTTCCAATTACTAAAATCTTCAAGTGTATAGCCTGTAGACGATAATATATTAACTACATTAAATAATGAGACCCTAATGGCGTCAACTACGGTGTAATTTTGTTGAATGATGAGACTTGCTGCTACAATTATTGTAATGGCTATTATAATGAAAAAGAAACCTCTTACTTGAGCATCTTTATACAATGTTGAGAAGTTACCTTTAACTGCCACTAACATCAATGCAAAAGGTAACGCACCTACAAACATAAATAATATAGTGGCCCAATGAATGCTATTTGAAAAATAATCCATAGATTCATTATGTGTACTCATACCACCTGTTGAAACAGAGGTAAATGCATGATTAACAGCATCAAACATAGTCATACCTAATGAATAGAAAGTTAAGACAGCAATAATAGTAAAACCGACATAAAGGAGAAGAATTCCTTTTGCTAGAGTTTTTGATTTTGGGGTAACATTATCAGAACTTTGTTCGGAACTTTCTGTTTGGAATAACTTCATACCTCCAACGTTTAGATTTGGGAGTATAGCTATGCCTACTGCTATAAATCCTATACCTCCAATATATTGTAGTATAGAACGCCATAAAAGAATGCTATTAGGTAATTTGCTTAGATCTCCAAGGACTGTACTTCCCGAAGTAGATATGGCAGAAGCTGTTTCATAACAAGCTGTTATAAAATCAACTTTTAATATGAGGATAAATGGTAATGCAGAGGTGAATAAAGCAGTAATCCAAACTAAACTTGTAAATAAAAACATGTCTTTTAAAGTCATATGCATATTCTTAGTTTTGCCATAATATTTTAATAAAATGCCAAGTGAAACTAAGACTGCAGTTGAAATTAAAAATTCTGCACTACCTTTAGTTACAGTAATAAAGGAGTACAGAAGAGGTACAGACATAGCAACTGAAAGATATAAGGATACGTTTCCTAGTAAGGAACTTATAATCTTGGTGTTGATAATCATATAATTATTCCTCGGCTTTTATGTTTGCTTTCATAAAGTATGAAGGTTTTGGAGTAGTTAGCTTAATTAGATCTCTTATATTCTTCTTTTCTGTAACAAAAAACACAACCAAATCATCTTCCTTTAGTGAAAAATCTCCATTTGCTATAAAAATTTCATTGTCTCTGTAAATTGCGCAAATAGTTACACCATTAGGGAAATTAATTTCATTTATTTTCCTATCAACTACATGACTATGAGCTTTATCTCCAATTAATTTAATTTCAAGTCCTTCTGCTGCCCCTCTACGAAGAGTATGAACAGTTTCAACTCCATTATGTCTGATATTAGTTAATAGTGCTGAAATAGTAGCTTCTTGTGGTGATATTACTACATCAACAGCATCTCCTTGAATAAGGTTTATGTAAGCGAATTTTGTTATTAGGACAATTGATTTTTTTGCGCCCAATTTTTTGGCTAACAAGGCAGACATAATATTTGTTTCATCATTGTCAGTAACGGAAACTATTAAATCCATTTGATCAACATGTTCTTCTATTAAAAAATCTTGATTTGAAGGATCGCAACAATATACTTCTACTTTTGTTTTATCAAATTCATCTGCTAAAAATTCAGCTCTTTTAGGATTAGTATCAATAAGTTTAATGCTATATCTTGTACTCAGTTGATGGGCTAATTCCATTCCTACGTTAGTACCACCAACGATCATTATTCTACGGTACGGCGGTTCTAATTTTTGTAGCTCCGACATTACAGTGCGTATATGTCCTTTTGCAGCAACAAAATAAACCTCATCACCAGCTTCAATAACAGTGTTATGTGTAGTTACAATAGATCTTCCTTGTCTGTAAATCGCAATAATTCTTGCAGCAACATTGGTTAGATTATTTTTTAGTGTTCCAATTGGATAACCAACTAGTGGTCCTCCATAGTATGCTTTAACACATACTAGACCGATTCTTCCAAATGCAAATTCTGCTATTTGTAAAGCTCCAGGGTATTCAATTAGATTAGCTATTTCTTCTGTTATTAATTGTTCAGGTGCAATTATGCTATCAATTGGTATAGCATTATCCGTAAATAAAATGCTTTTCTCTGCCAAATAATCATGATTTCTGATTCTTGCAATTTTTTGGGTGATATGAAAGATTGAATAACCTAATTGGCAGGCTAGCATGTTTGTTTCATCAGAATCTGTAACAGCTACTAGTAACTCGGTATTATCAGCACCTGCATCGCGAAGAGTACCAGGATATGAAGCATGTCCTTTTACAATTTTAATATCAAATCTATTTTGTAATGCTTCTAATTTTTCAATATCATTATCAACGAGAGTTATTTCATTGTTTTCATTTATTAGGTATTCCGCAAGTCCCGCACCAACTTGACCTGCACCCAAAATAATTATTTTCATTAATTTCCCCTAGTGATTTATTGATATTGATTATTTATAAAGGTTCTTTTTTTAATCTTGCGTAATAAAAACCGTCCATATTATTTTCTCCAGGAAGTCTTTGCATTCCTGGACATTCTATGGTTTCCCCTAAAGTAAATGGGTAAAGTTTTGCATTAGGTGTATTTTTCAAAAAATTACTAATAAGATGAGCATTTTCTTCTGGCATTATTGAACAAGTAGCATAAACGAGTATTCCGCCAGGCTTAAGGATAGACCACATATTTTGTAAAATTTTATTTTGAAGCATATTTATGTCAATTATATCTTGTTCTGTGCGAAGCCACTTTATATCAGGATGCCTACGAATTACACCTGTTGCAGAGCAAGGAGCATCAAGGAGGATTTTGTCATATAACTGATACGGACTCCAATCTTTGGCTGGTGCAGAAGCGTCATAGCAGATGAGTGTTGCCTTTTGGTTTAATCTTGTTAGATTATCTGCTACGCGAGTTAAGCGGTCATCTTGTGAATCTAATGCAACTAGTTCTTTGATATTTGGGTAAAGTTCGTTTATATGTGTTGTTTTTCCTCCGGGTGCACAACAACAATCAAGAACTATATCATCTTTATTTGCTTCTAGTAGGATAGAAGCATATTGAGCAGCAGCATCCTGAATGAAAACTACTCCTTCCTTAAATAAAGGTAGGTTATATACATCCGTTGCAGAGGTTAATTCTATGGCACATGGAATTTCAGGACACAATTTACAATCAATATTTATTTCTTTTAGCAAATTTATGTATGAAGGAATAGAACATTTGCTAGTATTAACTCTAATCCACATAGGAGGGTGCTTATTAGAATTTTCTAGTATTTCGCCAAGTCTTTTACCATAATGAAGTTTTAGTTTTGAAATCATCCATTGAGGAAAAGAAAATTTAGTTTCATATGATTTGTTTAAATCTAGGTCTACGCTTTCTTTATTCCTAATAAAATTTCTTAAAATTGCATTTGCTAAACCTTTATATGAATTAAATTCTAATTGTTCAATAGCATTGATGGTTTCATTAACAGCTGCATGCTCCGCAATGCGTGTAAAAGCTAATTGGTATATTCCACATGCTAAAACAAATTTAACAAGTATGTGTTTATGAGGTATATCTCTTTTAAGAAATATATTTATGGCACCATCTAAATAATTAAAATTGCGCAAAATACCATAAGAAAACAAGCTAAGTAAACTCTTATCTTGATTATTTAGATCATTTGAGTATGCTTGTAGCGCTTTATTTAAAGGTTCTTTATCTAAAAGAACCATCTCTACAACCATGGCTGCTAATGCTCTGACATTTAAATTTTTCATTAGGATTTAGTCCTGTTTTGTTATGGTAATTGATAATAAATATATATAATTCAAGTAAGTGAATTGTATAACATTTGTCAGATATGTGGAAAATTATCACTAGAAATTTTACTTTTCTGATAAATATAATTTAATAAATTGTATTTTTATGAATTTAAAATTTTCCCTGAAGCAAACATATCTTTTCTAGAATTGATTATATCGGTTACATTCATTATTTTTTTACCAGGTAATTGCATTTTTAGAATTCTTAGTATGGAGTTATCGCCAGTAACAATGTCGAGGCCACTTTTAGTAAAAGATAAAATTTCTCCAAATTCATTTTTTGAGTGGGTATTATTAGCGATTGCCTGCGCTTGGTAAACCTTGATATTTTGTCCATCTATGGAAAAGTAGGCAACAGGCCATGGTTGGTATGCTCTAATGTAACGTTCAATAATGTGAGCAGGTTGAGTAAAATCAATAAGAGCTTCTTCTTTTGATAATTTGCTGGCATAAGTAACTAAGTTTTCATCTTGTTTTTGAGAATTTGCCAATAAATATGCAATATTGGGCAAGATATTACACAGTGTTTTGCTACCTAGTTGAGCTAACTTTATGTAAAGTGATTCAGATGTATCATCATCATCGATTTGCAACGAAGCTTTTGTCAAAATATCTCCAGCATCAAGTGCTAGAGCTATCTTCATTATTGTGATTCCGGTTTCTTTATCTCCAGCCCAAAGAGAGCGTTGAATAGGTGCGGCACCTCTCCACTTTGGTAGTAATGAACCATGCACATTTATGCACCCTAAACGTGGAGCATTAATTACTTCTTGAGGTAACAAAAGGCCGTAAGCAACGACAATCATTAAATCGGCATTAATATCTTTGATTTCCTGTATTGCGGACTCATTATTTTTAAAGCTTAACGGCTGATACACTGGAATATTGTGTTCTAAGGCTATTGCTTTAACCGGGCTCGCACATAATTGATGTCCTCTACCTTTGGGCCTGTCTGGTTGTGTATAAACTGCAATAATGTTATGCCCATTGGAAAGTAAACTTTGTAAATGAGTCGCTGCAAAATCAGGAGTTCCTGCAAAAATAATATTCATGTTCAGCCTATAATGATTGGTATTCTATTAGTGATAAGACATTAATTGATTTAATGTCTTATCATTATAATAAATATTAAATACATAAAAATATGCCATAAAATTTTAGCAAAATTTTTATTTTAAATTTGTTGAAAATGTGAATAAAAGATTAACGTTGTATTGTTTTATATGGAAAGAATATTTAGAAAAATATTCTTTCCACTTTTTTAATTTTCTAGTGCTTTTTTTCGCTGTTTAGCTAGTTTTAAAGCTTTTGTTCTATATAGATTTTTCTTTAAGGGAGACAAATAATCTATAAACAATTTGCCATTAAGGTGGTCGATTTCATGTTGTAAACAAATTGCTAATAGATCTGAAGCTTCAATTTGGAAAAATTCACCTTTAATATTTTGAGCTTTAACAACAACATGTTCGAATCTTGTTATATGAGCTCGTAACTCTGGTACGGATAAACAACCTTCTTCAATTCCTGTTTCACCACTTTGACTAATAAAAACGGGATTAATTATGGTTAATTGATGTTCGGGAGATTTATCACCCACGACATCAATAACTACAATTCTTTCAAATACATTTATTTGAGGAGCTGCTAAGCCAATACCCTCGTCTGTATACATAGTTTCATACATATCGGCTACAAGTCGTTTTAAGTTCTGATTAAATTCAGTAACTGGTTTAGACACTTGGTGTAAGCGTTCATCTGGGTAATATAAAAGGTTGAGTAATGCCATAATTATTTAACTGTCCTACATTAACTTTACAAAAGCAATGATTCCGTGTTTAACGTACGTATTATTAGCATATTATAACATGTTAATAGCACAAATAGATTATTAAAGTTACTTTTGCAATTTAGTCAATAAAAGATTAAAAGAGGTTTCAATTGAAGTAATGAAAGCAATTATTTTATTTGTATAATTTAAATTAATCGCTTTCTATTAGAATATAAAGATATTTATTGTTTTATGAGCAACTGAATGCAGTTTTCTAAACTATCTTGCCAATTAGGAATTTCAATGCCTAAATCTTTCTTTATGTCTGATTTATCTAACACACTATAAAAAGGTCGTAAGGCTTTAGTTGGATAGGAACTGCTTGGTATAGCATTTACTTTACAATCGAGATTCGAAAATTTCATTATATTTGCAGCAAAATCATACCAAGAACATACACCTTCATTACTGAAATGATAGATCTTCTTTTGTGCAAATGTTTTATCATTTGTTTTGTTTATGAGAGCAACAATAGCTAATGCTAAATCATGTGCGTATGTAGGCGTACCAATTTGGTCTGAAACTACATTAATTGATCTTTTTTCGTGTCCAAGTTTTAGCATGGTTTTTACAAAGTTATTACCGTAAGGTGAATATAACCATGATGTTCTAATTATGTATGCTTGAGGAGCATTATCATAAACAGCTTTTTCACCGAGAAGTTTTGTGCGCCCATATACTGAAACAGGGTTTGTTTTATCATAAGGAGTTAATGGTACATGAGCTGTGCCATCAAATACATAATCTGTTGATATATGTATAACACGTTTTGCACCACTTTGTGCTAAATTTCTTGGACCATCAACATTGATTTTTGTGGCTAGATTTTCTTCATCTTCTGCTTTGTCAACAGCTGTATAAGCTGCACAATTAATGATGGTATCAACATTATTTTTTAAGATAAAATCTTTAACAGCTTGAGCATCAGTTATATCTAAAGTATTCACATCTACAGCAATAGCATTTGTTAATAAGCTTTTTAATTCTGTTCCCAATTGACCATTAGATCCTGTTATTAAGTACATCTTTTACTTCCTTTGCGAAACGATCTTTTTCTGAAATAATTGCCTTATCTAAAGGAATTTTCCAATCTACATTAATAGTTTTATCATCAAAACGTATAGAAAATTCACTAGCTTTGCAGTATAGGTTATCACATTTATAGGCAAATATAGCTGTTTCACTTAATACAGAAAATCCGTGTAAAAATCCTCTTGGAATAAATAATTGTCTTTGGTTTTCTGCTGACAATTCAACTGAAACATATTTTAAGAAAGTAGGTGAATCTTTTCTAAAGTCTACAGCTACATCAAGTACGGTACCTTCTAACACTCTCACAAGTTTTGCTTGGGCATGATCCCCTAATTGACTATGTAGTCCACGAATTACGCCATAACTTGATTTAGATTGATTATCTTGGATGAATTTGTTTGGTATCCCATTTTTAATGAATACGTCTTCATTGTAACTTTCGAAGAAGTAACCTCTGTCATCTTTGAAAATATTGGGTTCAATTATAAAAACTCCTGTTATTTGAGTTTTAATAAAGTTCATAAAATTTCTCCATTATATCCCGCTAAGACTATAATAATCTTCTATTAATTTAATATTTGGATCTTTATGTGGCATATTAATTATATCACCATTTTTGGTGTTCATAAAAATATCACCTTGGTTGTGAATAAATTCAAATGGTAATGTACAATTTGTTTCGAAAATAGAGCAACCAAGGAAATAATTATGAGCTTTATTAATCCCTAATATACTTAAAACAGTTGGTGCAAAATCAATTGAATTTTTCCCTTGGGCATCTAAAACTTGATGTTTGAAATTCTTGTAATAAATTGCTAAAGGAATTTTATTTATCATAATATCTTTAGTTAGTCCTTTATTACCAAATAATTCGATATATTTGTTAGAAGGAAATGCAGAGTGGTCAGCGGTAAGAATGATTATAGTGTTTTCATGATATTTACTAGATTTAAACCATGAAAAAAATTTACCAAATTCAAAATCAAAATTATGGATGGTATTTGCAACTTCATTGTTAATCTTATATTTAACATTAGAAGAATCTAAACCTAAATGAGTGCCAACATTATAAAAGCCAATAAAAAAAGGATTTTTTATCTTGTTTTCTTGTAATGTTTTTGTGAACAAAGAGAATAATTCTGTGTCAGATAAGTGTCCAACAGAACTCCTAGAGCCAATAAAGTCTTTTGTCCCGTATACTGTTTTAAAATCCAGGTTTATTAACATGTTATGAAATTGTTGTTCATCATGAGGTTCAAAAAAGGCAGTACTATAGCCATTAGTATTCATAATGTGAGGGAGACTAATTACAGTATCTTTATAAAATTGATTAAGTTCACTATCTGTTAATTGCCCTAAACCTGAATTATCTTTATAATAGCCGCCTTTAGATTGATAAGATGATGTTAATTGACCTCTAATTCCTCTAAATGTTGCAGCAGTATGATTATAATAATTAGAAAAATATACTGAAGAATTAATAAATTTATCAATGTTAGGAGTTAAGTCGTCATATTTATCATTAAACAAATCAATACTTTCAAAATTAAAACCTTCAACAAAAAAAACAATAATATTTAATTTTTTGGTTTGATCTAATTGAGGTAAAGGATTTTTTAAATTTTTATAAACAAAATTTTTTTCGTAAAGTTTTTTTTGTGATGTTTTTATATCATAATTTATTTCAAATGAAAGTTCTTTATATGCGCTAAATGCATTTTTAACAAAAGTTGTAGTAGGTGATTTTAGTAAGTAAGATACACATGCAAGTACAATAATTATTACGACGATAAGTAAATGTTTTTTCATTTTTAGCAAATTACATGAAAATAATTTGTAAAAAGAATAAACAAAGATTAGATTTGCAAATAATGCGGAAGAAAAGATAAATAATGATTTTTGCAAATTAATTGATGTACTTTCATTTATATTGGAAAATGCTAATATTGGTAAATAGTCCCCGATAGCGTAAGCAGATGTAAATTGACTAGCGAGTATTGTAAGAATAGGTAAACTTATAGTTATCTTAATAAGCCAATTTTTTAATAGATAAAAAGTGCTGGCTACTATTATAAGTTCACAAATAATAGCTAAAGACTTGTCTTTTACCGCTAAATAGAATAGAGAAATAATTATTATTAAAATAATAAAAAATAAGAATCTATATATATTATTCAATTTTGCCTCCTAAAGTTTTACGTTTAATTCATTTTTTTGCTTTTTTAACATTATATATCTATCTTCGAATTTTTTAATTTTTTTAAAAGTTAAATAGGCTAAGTATTTATATTTATAATATTTTAGAAGTTTAAATGGCTTTTCACATTTATTTTTTATGGGATGTAGTTGAGTTGCATTGTTCACACTTACGTTATAATTATTTTTTATTATATCAATCAAGTTAGTTGGATTTTGTACGCCATATATTTTATGCATGTTGTTTGTAATTGAGTATAAAATTTCAGTTATATTGTTGTAATAAATTTCTGCGAATGAATTAGGCATTACATATGATGTATAGTATCCTTCATTTTGAACAGCAGAAGGATAAATTCTTTCTATGGCATGTGAAATTGTTCCATCAACAGGCAATGGTTCATTTGGAAATTCAGAATATTTCCAACTAAACTTAAATAATGTTTTTGTAGCATTACCTCTTATCCAAAATAATGCTCCAAAAGGGGCCAT
Organism: uncultured Enterobacterales bacterium; assembly: GCA_964615195.1. Taxonomy (GTDB): domain Bacteria; phylum Pseudomonadota; class Gammaproteobacteria; order Enterobacterales; family Succinivibrionaceae; genus HGM20899. Next base: position 2,455 of record CAZTNG010000015.1, on the reverse strand, counting down.
AGGATTGTCATCAAAAGGTATAGTTATATTCAACATAGTATGAAGTTTTTCATACCATTCCATGTTAGCATTTAATGGAGTACCAAAACACGCAAATGGACCGAAGTATAATGTTGGAGGTACAAGTAGTCCCAATTTATTATTGTTTTCAAAGCATGAAATTAGATTATTTACATAGTTTGTGCTATGTAAACAGCATTCAAGACAATGATAATTAAAATCATCTAATGTAACATCCAATGATAATTGAGGTGATTTTTTATCATGAATGCAACAAATATAATCATATTTTTCAAAAATATCTTTTGCCGTTATCAAATAAGCAGCAACGTCTCTTCCTTGATTTAATTTAAGACGATATTCAATTTTATTGAAAATAGTTGACTGTTTGTATTCATGTCGTACTAAATTTGTAGTTTGCTCGGTGGTATCTACAAAATTATATTCCCCATTATTTAAACCTTCTAATGCTAAAGCATAGGCATCAAGAGTGTCAACCCTTGATGATATTATATAAATATCTGAATTAGTAGGCATGGATTCAATGTAATGTTGTAAATAATTAATAGTATCTGGGTAGTATGCATAACAAACTAAAGCAATTTTTCTAGTAGAAGGTTTTGAAATTTGACTTGGAATTATATAATTTAAATGAAATATTTTTTTTATATTTGACATCTTTTGTGTGGCTATTAAATCTTGCCATATATTATCTGTAGGGTAATTTGTGTTATCTTTAATATATTGCAGAACTTCATTAGGAATCCTTACAAGAGATTGTCGAAACAAATGAGTATAATCTATAAAAAGTTTTCTTTTTATAAGTGGTATTCTGTCTTCTCTAATTAAATCTAATGGTGCAAAAAACATTGCACTTTCTTTATGTACTTTGCTTTTGTATTTATCATTATTTACATAAGCGTCAGATTTAAATCCTTCATCTTCAAAAAATTTAGTGAATTTTACTTCATGATATGCTACTTCATGCATATAATCATTATATTCTATAAAGTCAGACCACCATTGTTTAAATCTAAGTGATTTCAAAATTTTATTATTAAATACCATGAAAAAAGATTGAATATGGCTAATTAATTTACTGTTTTCATCGCCTGGAATTAACAATAATTCACTATTATCTGGATGTTTTGTTAATCCCCAAAAATCACAGTTTTTTTTCCCCATGGTTTGAAATATTTCTTCAAATGGATAAAGAGGTCCATAACAAGAACAATTGCACAGAATAAGTTGGTCCAATTCTTGAATTTTTTCTAATCCAATGTGTTTTATTCCATCATTCCATGCGCCAAAATCTAAGCCGTGGTTATCACGTACAAATAATTTGCAACCTGATTTCTCAAGAATATATTTAGATTCATCTCTGATTTTTCCATTAACAATTACTAATATGTCTGATAATTTTCTTAATTCAGATAAATAATAAGAAACATAATCCCTTACAATCCCATCTTTTTCCCAAAAAACATATAATGTTAATCTATGCATTTTAATTTCCATTTAATTTATATTTTACTTGGCATTTATTTTAACAACTGTAGTTTATAAAACTAAAAAATTATGATTAGACTTAATAGTTACATAAGTAATAATATTAAATAAGTATTTGATATTTTACTAGTTGCAGATAATATTTATAGTCACTATTTATAGTAGCAATAATATTGTGTATATTTTTATTAATTACTAAGTTTGTATTATATTATAATTGTTTTACAAATGCATAACCACGTTTATTTATAAAATTTACTTTTGTTAATTTTAAGGTGTAAAATTTGACAACCCGAAAGATGTATTAAAGGTAGATACTCCTATTGTTTATGAGGATAAACCTTCTTATTATCCAGTATTTGCTAAACCTGATGTTGGTGAAGGTTCTAGGGGATCTCATTTTATTGCTAATGAAAAAGATTATGATTTTTATGTAAGGCTGTCACCAATTGACATGGTTGTAACTGAATATTTACCAGGGAAAGAGTATACAATTGATTGCTTTACAAAAAGTAATGGAGAATTAATTTTTTGTCAAGGGAGAATAAGAGAAAGAATATCAAATGGTATAAGTGTTCGTACACGACCTGTTAGTGATTCTCGATTTTTAGATTTGGCATTAAAAATTTCTAAAAAACTAAAATTTAGTGGAATGTGGTTTTTTCAAGTTAAAGAGGGCAAAAATAATGTTTTAACTTTGCTAGAAATTGCTCCAAGAATTGCTGGTACAATGGGGATGTATCGTGTAAAAGGAATTAATTTTGTGCAGTTGAGTTTGTTTGATTTATTAGGCAATGATGTAAAAATTATTGATAATAAATTTAATTTAATAAGCGATAGGGCTTTGTATTCTTGTTATAAAACAGACTTAAAGTATGATTATGTATATGTGGATTATGATGACACATTAGTTAATAATGATTTAGTTAATTCTTTTGTAATAAAG
>CAZTNG010000014.1:0-30821 GCA_964615195.1 uncultured Enterobacterales bacterium | reverse complement strand
TATAAATTTCAATTTTGTCTTCATATGTAAGTTTCATAAATAATGACCCCTGTAGTTTGTTCAACTTACTGGGGTCACTGCAAATGAGATTAAGGCTTCTTTAATGATTATTATTAAATTAAATCCAAGATTTTAATTTATTTTCAAAATCAGAAATTTCTTTGGTATGAAGTAAAGTTAAGCCAATATTATCTAAGCCATTAAGTAAGCAATATCTTCTAAATTTATCAAGAGTGAAGTTAAATTTTAAATTGTTGCAACTAACAGTCATATTTTCCAAATCAACTGTGATTTTTTGGCCTTCATTATTATTAATTTCTCTGTGTAAAGCTTCAACTTCTTCAGTTGTAAGTTTAACTAATAATAAACCATTATTTAAAGAATTATTATAGAAAATGTCCGCAAAGCTAGAGGCAATAATAGCCTTAAAGCCGTAATCAGCTAAAGCCCATGGAGCATGTTCTCTACTAGATCCATTACCAAAATTTTCTCTTGCTACAAGAATACTAGCATTTTTGTAACGTGGATAATTAAGAATAAAATCAGGATTTGGCTTTGTTCCTGCTTCGTCTAAATATCTCCAATCATTAAATAAATGTTTACCAAAACCTAAGCGTGAAACTGCTTGTAGGAATTGTTTTGGTATAATTTGGTCTGTATCTACATTAGCAGCATCTAGAGGAACTGCTATACCTTCATGACAAGTGAATTTTTGCATGTTACTCTCCTAAAAAGTTCTTACATCAACAATGTGTCCAGCTATGGCAGCTGCGGCAGCCATTGCAGGGCTAAGAAGATGTGTGCGTGAACCACGACCTTGGCGACCTTCAAAATTTCTGTTTGAAGTAGAAGCACAACGTTCGCCATTAGGCACTTTATCACTATTCATTGCTAAGCACATGGAGCATCCTGGTAAACGCCATTCAAATCCAGCTTTGATAAATATTTTGTCAAGGCCTTCAGCTTCAGCAATATTCTTTACCTCTTGAGAACCTGGCACAACAATAGCTTGAACATTTGGCGCAACATGGCGTCCTTTTATTATCGCTGCTGCTGCTCTCATATCTTCAATTCTTCCGTTGGTACATGAACCGATGAATACTTTATCAATTGTTACTTCGGAAATAGGGGTGTGAGGCTTTAAATCCATATAAGCTAAAGCTTTTTCACATGATGTTTTTTCTATTTCATTTTTAAAATCTTCAGGCGCAGGAATTAAGTCTGTTACATACATTCCTTGTCCTGGGTTTGTTCCCCAAGTAACCATTGGTTTTAAAGTTGAAGCATCTATTGTTACTATGGCATCAAATGTTGCATCATCGTCACTTTTTAATGTACGCCAATATGCAACAGCTTCATCCCATAATTCGCCTTTTGGAGCAAAAGGTTTTCCAGATAAATAATTAAAGGTTGTATCGTCAGGGGCAATCATTCCAACCTTAGCACCCATTTCAATGGCCATGTTAGAAAGAGTCATTCTGCCTTCCATGCTTAATGCTCTAACAGCTTCACCACAAAATTCAACTGCGTACCCTGTACCACCTGCTGTACCTAATTTTGTACAAATTGCAAGTATTATGTCTTTTGCTGACAAACCTGAACTAAGAACGCCTGTAACTTCTATTTTCATGTTTTTAAGGCGTGCTTGTTTCACAGTCTGAGTCGCCAATACATGTTCAACTTCTGATGTGCCAATACCAAAAGCTAAAGCACCAAATGCACCATGAGTTGCAGTGTGTGAATCTCCGCATACTAATGTCGCACCTGGAATGGTAACTCCAATTTGAGGGCCAATAACGTGAACTATACCTTGCCATTTATGACCTAAAGCATACAAAGGCACGTTAAATTTCTTACAATTATCAATAAGTGTTTGCATTTGAATACGTGCAAGTTCACCGCAAGCATTAATGTCGCTTGAAAGTGTAGATACATTGTGATCCATTGTTGCCCATGTTCTATTAGGTCTGCGAACTTGACGTCCATGAACTGTTAAACCATCAAATGCCTGAGGACTTGTTACCTCATGTAGTAAATGACGGTCGATGTATAATATTGGAGTTTCGCCTTCATTTTCGCATACAATGTGAGCATCATATACCTTATCGTATAAAGTTTTCCCCATCTTATAATTCCTTAATTTTATTTGCTATTAAATCACCCATTGCACTTGTTGATTGAGCTTCATGTTTACTTGTACCAGAAGCCATTAGATCTCCTGTTAGGTATCCATCAGCAAGAACTGCAGAAACTGCATTTTCAATAGCTTTGGCTGCATTTTCTAGTTTGAAACTATATCTTAGCATTAGAGCTGCAGATAAAATCTGTGCCACAGGATTTGCAATATTTTTGCCTGCAATATCAGGAGCAGAACCACCAGCTGGTTCATACAAACCGAAGCCTTCTGCATTTAAGCTTGCACTTGGAAGCATACCCATTGATCCAGTAATCATGGCACATTCATCTGATAAAATATCACCGAAAATGTTATTACAAAGAAGAATGTCAAATTGAGAAGGGTCTTTAACTAGCTGCATAGTTGCATTATCAATATAGATGTTATTTAAGGTAACATCTGGATAATTTTTTGCAACTTCAGCAACAACTTGACGCCAAAGAATTGAACTTTGCAATACATTTGCTTTATCAACAGATGTAACAATATTTCTACGTAAGCGAGCTGACTCAAACGCTATTTTTGCAATGCGTTCTATTTCGTATCTGTGATAAACTTCAGTGTCAAAAGCTACTTCATTTTCGCCATTGCCTTCGCGACCTTTTGGCTGACCAAAGTATATGCCACCAGTAAGTTCACGTACACATACCATATCAAATCCTTTGTCAGAAATATCTTTTCTTAATGGAGATAGGGCATTTAAACCTTGATGAATTTGTGCAGGGCGAAGATTACAAAATAATTTAAAGTGCTTACGTAAAGGTAACAATGCACCTCTTTCAGGACGTTCGTCAGGTGGTAAATTATCCCATTTTGGACCACCAACTGAACCAAAAAGAATTGCATCTGATGCTTCACAAGTATCTAAGGTTTCCTTTGGCAAAGGGCAACCGCAATTATCGATTGCAGCACCACCAACCTTACATTCTGTAAAGCTAAAATTAACATTAAATTTTGCTTCAATGGCATTTAAAACTTTGATTGCTTGTGCCATTACTTCAGGACCAATACCATCACCAGGTAATACTGCTACTTTATATGTTTGAGACATTTTTTATAATTCTCCGTGATTTTTATATAAAGTTGACCCGAAGGTCAACTTTGTTAATTAACACAATATATTTATTTAGTTGTTTTTTGTTTTTCAATTTCAATTAGGTTTGAACGATATATACTATTACATGCGTGCACCATTGCCAATGCAGATGATTGGATAATATCTGTTGCTAACCCCATACCATGAAATAATTTACCTTTGTAGTTTACTATAATGTCAACTTGACCAAGAGCATCCTTCCCTTGACCTTTAGATTTAATATCATATTTTTCTAATTTAATATCATTAGAGTATCCTGTTAGGCGATAAATACATTGATAAACGGCATCAACAGGACCGTTGCCTGTAGTTGCATCAGATACAAGTTCGTCACCAATTCTTAATTTCATGCTAGCTGTAGGTATAACATTTTTGCCACCACTTAATACTGAAAGATACTCAAGTTTATATTGTTCAGGTTCTTCTTGAAGTTGACTAAAAAATAGTAACGCCTCTAAATCGTAATCAAAAACTTGGCCTTTTAAGTCCGCAAGTTCTTTAAATCTAGCATAGATATTATCAAGATCATAAGATCCATCTTTATAACCTAACATTGACAATCTATGTTGAATTATATGACGACCAGATCTAGCTGTTAAATTCATATTGTTGGTGTTGAACCCCACGCTTTCTGGCGTGATAATTTCATAGGTGTCTTTGTTCTTTAAAACACCGTCTTGGTGAATACCTGAGCTATGAGAAAACGCATTGCTACCTACAATGGCTTTATTAGCAGGAACTGGCATGTTGCATATTTGGCTTACAATCTGAGATGCTCTAGCAATTTCTGTACATTTAACGTTGGTAAATACATTCATATAATTTGCACGAGTTTTCATAGTCATTACGACTTCTTCAAGAGAGCAATTACCTGCACGTTCACCAATACCATTTATTGTACATTCTATCTGACGAGCTCCTTTCATTATTGCTGAAAGAGAATTTGCAGTAGCCATTCCTAAATCATTGTGACAATGAACACTTATTCTAGCTTGATCAATATTTGGTACTCTATTGAACAATGTTTCTATTATTCCACCAAATTCATAAGGTAAAGTGTAGCCAACAGTATCTGGAATATTTATAGTTCTTGCACCTGCAGCAATTGTTGCTTCAACTATGCGACATAAGTGGTCGATTGGGGTTCTTCCTGCATCTTCACATGAGAATTCAACATCAGGAGATTTGTTTCTTGCATATTTAACAGCTTTTACTGCCATTTCGACAATATGATCAAAATCGCTATGTAATTTATCTTTTACATGAACATCACTTGTAGCGATAAAGCAATGAATACGGTAATTATCACTAACTTTTAAAGCTTCATATGCGGCATCAATATCTTTTTCTAAAGCTCTTGCTAATCCACAAACTGTACTATCTTTTATGATTCTTGCAATTTTTTGAACTGACTCGAAATCTCCGGGTGAGGAAATAGGGAAGCCAACTTCCATAACATCAACACCAAGTTTTTCTAGAGTTTGTGCAATTTGTAGCTTTTCTTTAAATGAAAGACTAGCAGCTAAGGCTTGCTCACCATCTCTAAGACTAGTATCAAATATTATAACCTGATCTGACATTTATTACTCCTTTGAGTTTATTGTGCTAGCAAATGCAATTTTAAAATAAAAAACCCGCGCTTGCAGCACGGGTTGTTTTAAAATTCTGTTTATAAGCGTTATGAATGCTTGTTCTTTTCAGTAATTAGAGACCCGTACGACTATATTAGGCATAGTAGTAGGGGAAGTAGAATAAATTTTGAAGAACTGAACATCATTTTTATCAAAAACCATCTAATCTGAATAATAGTAATATTAACAGTAAAGCCTTGTGTAGTCAAGGGAAATAGGTTATTACACACATATAGAAACATAAAAATACATTTAAAAAAGTGCAATAAAAATTGATTTTCAATAGTGATAAATTATTTTAAATAAAAAATTTGATAAAGATCTCAAATTTTTTACAAAAATATTTTTTTTATTGTATAATGCAACGCGTTTGATAAATCAGACGTATGGTAATTAGTTAGATGCGCAGGCTTAGCGCTTTACTGTTTGGACTAATCCTTAATTTTTTCTTCAACAACAGATTGTCTATGTGGGTGTGTAGTTGTGCTAAGAAGAAGCGAAGAGGATTAAAACCTAGTTCGTATTTTTTTCTGATACATAAAGTAGTACTACATGAATGTACAATACTGTTTCTTCTGCTACGCGCAGTAATGATTCTCAGAAGTTATACCTTAATGTTTATAGTAGATAATTAATTTTCGCTATAAATTAGACAGAAAAGCTTGTGTCAGCGCTTTATTCACTATGACATTATTTTATTTAATGGAAAAAAAATGAACGAAAACGCAATAAATGAAGAAGCAGCTTTAGCTTCTTTTGAAGCAAAAGTTGAGAACAAAGATTCGACAAACGAAGTTGAAATTGTTAATGAAGAAGTTGAAAACACAGACAAAGTAATGGTAGATGAAAATCTTGTTTTGTTTGATAATCTTGGTTTAAGTCAAGACATATTACGTGCAATTAAAGATTTGGGATATGAATCTCCGTCTCCTATTCAAGAAAGAGCTATAGGTCCTTTATTAGAAGGAAAGGATATATTAGGTCAGGCTCAGACTGGTACTGGTAAGACAGCAGCTTTTGCTTTACCTTTACTTTCTAATATGGATCTTACTTCTAGAGATACTCAGGTTTTAATTCTTGCTCCAACACGTGAATTAGCTATTCAGTGTGCTGAAGCATGTCAATCTTTCGCAAAATATTTACCAAAGTTTAATGTTTTACCTATTTATGGTGGAGCATCTTATGATGTTCAGATTAGAGCTTTGAATCGTGGGGCTCAACTAGTTGTTGGTACTCCAGGTCGTGTTATGGATTTAATTAAACGCGACAAGTTAAAACTTACTAACTTAAAGGCTTTAGTTTTGGACGAAGCAGATGAAATGCTTCGTATGGGCTTTATTGATGATGTTGAATGGATTATTAAGCAATGTCCAGAAAATAGACAGATTGCATTATTTTCAGCAACTATGCCTGATATTATTCGTCGTGTTGCTCGTCAATATTTGCATAATCCTGAAGAAATCAAGATTGCTTCTAAGACAGCAACTGCAACAACTGTAAGACAGCGCTATTGGTTAGTTTCAGGATTGCATAAAATAGATGCATTAACTAGATTACTAGAAGTTGAAACTTATGATGCACTTTTGATATTTACAAGAACTAAAACTGATGCTGAAGATTTGGCAAACAAATTAGCAGCTAGAGGCCATGCTTGTGAAGCTTTACATGGTGATATTCCACAGAAGATTCGTGAAAAGATTGTGGAAAAGTTAAGAAATGGTCAACTAGATGTTTTAATTGCTACAGACGTTGTAGCAAGAGGTCTTGATGTTGATCGTATAACTCACGTTGTAAATTATGATATTCCGTATGATCCTGAATCATATGTACACCGTATTGGTAGAACAGGTAGAGCTGGTAGAACTGGTGATGCGATACTATTTGTGTCTCCAAGAGAAAAAAGAATGCTTAGACTTATTGAGCATACTACCAAACAACCAATTGAACCGATGAAGATGCCTACAACTCAGGATATTAATCGTCATAGAGTATTAGCATTCAAAAATAAGATTTTAGCTAGTCTAGAATCAGATGATTTAGAACAGTATCAGCAGTTGATTACTGAGATTTTAGCTGATGATTCAATAGATCCAATTGATCTTTGTACTGCTTTAGCAAAACTTGTTCAAGGTAATGAACCATTATTTATAGATGAATCAAAGCCTGAACCTAAGCAAGGTTCAATAGACGATTATTCATCTCGTGATCGTGGTGATAGAGGGGATCGCGGAGACAGAGGCGAACGTCGAATGAAGATTGCTTCAGCAACTCCACAACAACTTAAAGATTTCCCTGAAATACCTATGATGAGGTATCGTGTAGCTATAGGCTATAGAGATGGTGCAAAGCCAGGTCAAATCGTTGGTGCAATAGCTAATGAAGGTGATATCGAAAGTAAATATATTGGTAATATTGATATTTTTGAAAGCTTTACAACTGTTGATTTACCAGCAGGAATGCCTCAAGATACTCTTGAAACTTTAAAGAGCGCTCGTGTTTGTGGTAGAAATCTAGAAATTAGACAGTACTATGCAGACAGAGATGGTGATTCATCAAGAAATGATAGATTCAGAGAACGCACTGACAGACGTGGTAAAAATTTCCACAAGAGTGGTGATAGCTTTGATAGACATAGCGGACGTTATGATTCAAGATCTCCTGATAGAAGAGACTTTAGTGGTGACAGAGGTTCTGGCTTTAGAGGTAAATCAGGCAGACGTGGCGGCGGTAGAGGCACTCCATTTAATGTTTAATTTTAGCTAATGTAAACATTGCTAATATAGTAACCTAAATAAAAAACCTAGATTTAAAAATCTAGGTTTTATTTTTTATTATAAAATAAATGTTTATAATTATTGGGTTATGTTAGTCACTGTATCAGTGCTATCATTATTATTATCAACATCATTTGATTCTACTGTTGTAGATTCATCTGTTGTAGATTCTTCATCATCTTTCGTTTCTGGTTCAATTTTAGTGCTGTCTAGTCGTTTGAGCCTGCACATGTAAAACCCATCTCCACCCATGGAAGGGAATACTTCTTTTTCATCATCAAATATAAAATCATTATGATTAGCTAGAAAATTTTCAATTTGATTGTGGTTTTCTGAAGGGAGAATACTACAAGTAGAGTAAACTAAGTAACCACCGATGGCAGTCATTTGTGAATATCTATCAAGTATATCTGCCTGTATAGCTGTTAAATCTTTTATTGCTTGAGTATTATCAGTCCATTTTGAATCTGAATTTCTTTTTAAAACACCAATGCCTGAACATGGCACGTCAAGCAATACTCTGTCCGCTTTTCCGTGGAGACGTTTGATAACTTTAGTGCTATCAATATGTCTCGTTTCAATATTAAATGCACCAGCTCTTTTTGCTCTTTCTTTGAGTGCTTTTAATTTCCACTCTTTGTCATCCATCGCAATGAGTGTGCCTTTTCCTTTCATTAATGCTGAAAGATGCAATGTTTTACCGCCTGCTCCTGCGCACGCGTCAACCACTCTTAAGCCTGATTTTACCATTAAAAATGGTGCAATTTGCTGAGATCCGCAATCTTGTTGTTCAAACCAACCTTTTTTAAAAGCTGTTGTTCTGAATAGAGCTGCATTACCAATAATTTCTAAACAATCAGGTAGATCATTTACTGTTTTTGTTTTTATACCCTCAGTGCGTAGTGAATTCTGAAGTTTTTCAATATCAGTTTTAATATTGTTAACTCTAATAAATCTTTTAGGTTCTGACGCTAGAGCAGATTTTTCATTTACCCATTTGTCACCAAGTTCTTTGCTGCATAGAGTATCCAACCAATTTGGACAGCCATATTTCAAGTTGTCAATTTTGTCAGCTTCTTCTTTACGAACTTTTGCTTGTTTTGGATTGAAATCTTCACAATCATTAAGCAAATCAGGTACAGGCCAATTAGAAACAATATGAATTGCACAAATTATTTTATTTATGTGCTTTTTCACGTCTTTTGTCTTTTTAAAGCCTGCTATATAGCTATAATAATTTAATCTTCTAATAACATCATTAACTAATTTTATAATTAATGATTGTTCATCATTTTCGAGTTTTATTTTACGAAAATGTTGAGCATAAACCTGATCAAGTGGTAAGTTCTTATTAAATGTATCATTTAAAATTGAGTAAATAAGTTTTATTTTAAAACTTGAAAGTGAAAATGAAGCCATTTTCTTTGAATCCTTTTTTATGTGACAATTCATATTATGCTATAGCACATAATATGGCAAATATAATAATAGCTAGTTTCTTTACTTTTTACTTAAATCCTTTTTAAGTATTAAGCTAGCTATGAAATTTTTATTTAATTGAGCTAGAACAATTGCAGAACCAATTAGCATGCAACCAATCATCATTCTTAATCCAATTTTTTCTTGTAAATAAAGCCAACCAGATAGCAAGGAAAATACTGATTCGAGGCTTAAAATCATGGCGGATATTGTTGGATTGTTACCTTTTTGTCCAAGAATTTGAAAAGTATATGCTACTCCTGTTGCACATATACCTGAAAATAATATTGCATAAATGCATTCATAAACATTATCTAATTTAAACGAGTCTACTTCATACGCAAAGGCAGGTATTGAAGAAATTATTGCTGCGAAAAAAAATTGTAAGCAAGCTAATTGAAAAGAATCACATAAACGACAGAAATAATCAGTAGCTACAACATGTGTAGCATATGCGATGGCACAGGTGAGTAAAAAAATATCACCTAATTGCAAAGAAAAATCACTATTCTTTGGAATGCTAATGAAGTAGAAACCTATGGTCGAAATAATTACTGCAAATATAATATTAATTGAAATTTTTTTACCAAAACAAAATCCCAAAATTGGCACAATTACAATGTATAGAGCTGTTATAAAGCCTGCTTTCCCCACAGTAGAATACTTTATACCATATTGTTGAAGATTACATGCAATAGCTAAGCATGTGCCACAAATAATGCCCGCAATAAGTGTTTTTTTAAATTTAGATCTTGCTATTTTACTTTTGAAAATAAAAACTAAAGGTAAAAGACTAAAAAATCCTAAGCTGAGTCTAATAGTGTTATATGTGTATACTTCTAGATAGTCATTAACTATGTATTGCGATACAAAAGATACACCCCATATAAAAGCTGTAAAGAATAGAAAAATAGAGTTGGTTTTTAACATATTTTATTGTTTAGTAAAATTTCTTAATTGAGTTAGATTGTTATTCATTATCAGTATTTTTATTACCAAATCCTGACGCTTTAAGAGTGTATCCATCTTTATTGGTCCAAACATCAAGTCCATTTCTATTATTTCCAGCCACCAAGCTTGCTGCAAAACTAGGACTTGTAAATAAATAGTTTTCTTGCATTACATAACAGTTGAGTTTTTCATCAAGAATAATAATTCCTTTTTCAATTAAATTAGTTCTTAGATCTACTACTGGCTGTCTTAAAGATTGAGCATATTTAAAGGCTATCATAGATCCTTTATTTAGCATGAAACTAGGATTTGATCTGTTTCCGGCAGGAAAACCTGAAGCATTAACACCCTTGACAGCAAAAAAATAATTTTCTCTTTCTGCTAAATCATTACCTTCACTAAATATTAATTGAAGATTCAATAATTCCTCATAAATATCTATGGGCACAACTGCATGAGTTTTATTACCCTTTGCATCAATAATAAAACCAACTTTAGCATTACGATCTGCCATGAGTGAACCTTGTTTAATTTGAGATTATTTACAATAAATGAATGATTAATTAGCTACATTTTACAGTATTAATCAAATTTAAGAAATGAGTAATTTATTTTATTATATCAATGAATATCAATTAATTTTTTACTAAAAAACAAAAAAGCAGGTCAATAATTTGGCCTGCAAAAAAGTAACAAAAACCCAATGAATTCATAAATGGATAATTGAGTCTTTGTATTTAATAGCATATATTATGCCAATAAAAAAACTATAAAATATTTGTTTTTTGGTTCAAAAAGGACCACAACAAATAAATGTTAAAAGTACTATTGGTGCAAGTTGTTATTTTCTAGTGCAAAGATATGCTTGTTTATTTTTTTAAACTAATTATATTTCTTTGTGTTTGTTCTTGGGATTTCTTTTTTTCTTCCGCAATGCTTTGAGTATTTTCAATTTGTTTATTTGCTATTTTGGAGGCATCAAGGCCACTCAATTCATCTACTGTGCAATTGCAATTATTTGCAAAATTATCTAAAAAATAATTAACAGCTGGAAAATTTTCTCTAAGTGTATTAATTTTCTTATTGAAAGATTCTTCAACATTTGTAAATTCGGCATTATGGTATCTTAATTCTTCTTTTGTTTTTAAATATGCACTTAGAATATCAGCTGCTTTAACTATCTTTTTATAGGTTGTATTTACTTCAGTTTGAACTATAAGCGATGCATAGTGTTTTTGCAGTTCACTAGGAAGTGTATTCACACATTCTATTTCTGCCATATGTTCAAGAAGTTTAAATTGTTTGGTAAATTCTGGTGTTTGATATTTAGTTTTTGAATTTAGATCTTGAAGTTTTGTTTCTGAAATTTCATGGAAAAGGGCGGTAGTAGCCGCTTTTTCTGGATTTAAGTTTGTGCCATAAAATTCATTACTAATGGTACATAATAAATGAGCTATTACAGCAACTTGATGACTATGTTCGGATACGTTTTCTTCTCTAAAGGTATGCATTAATGACCATCTTTTAATAAGTGGCATTCTTGTTATCCAAGCTAAGAAGGTACTTCCCATAAATATTTCTCCATAAAAAGCCGTGTTTAAAAAAGCACGGCTTATTATAAAGTATTATTCTTAATTTTGATGATAAGTCTTAAGGAATCTTCCTAATCTTGTGCATGCGTCAGCAATTACATCCTCAGGAGGTAAGAAAACCAGGCGGAAATGGTCAGGAGCCGGCCAATTGAAACCTGTTCCTTGAACAATTAGCATCTTTTCTTGGCGCAATAAATCTAGAACCATTTTTTGATCATCTTTTATCTTATAGACTTTTGGATCTATTTTTGGAAACATGTACAATGCACCCTTTGGTTTTACAACACTAACACCAGGAATTTGGTTTATTAGTTCATATGCTGTATCTCTTTGCTTTCGCAATCTTCCACCAGGTAGGACAAGCTCATTTATACTTTGATAGCCACCTAGAGCTGTTTGGATTGCATATTGCATAGGTACATTTGCACACAATCTCATTGTTGCAAGTATTTCTAGTCCTTGCATATATCCTCTAGCATTCTGTTTTGGTCCGCTTACGAGCATCCAACCTTGACGGAATCCACAAGCTCTATAAGCTTTAGAAAGACCATTAAAAGTAAGAACAAGGACATCATCACATAATGTACATATACTATGATGAGCAATATCATCATAAAGAATCTTATCGTAAATTTCATCAGCAAAAATAATGAGATTATTAGTTCTTGCGACTTCGATTAATTCTAAAAGAAACTCTGTTGAATATACCGCACCAGTTGGATTATTTGGATTGATGATAACAATCCCTTTGGTTCTAGGTGTAATCTTCTTTTTTATATCATCTATATCAGGAAACCATTCAGCTTGTTCATCGCACATATAGTGCACTGCATGACCACCGCTAAGATTTACAGCTGCTGTCCATAATGGATAATCAGGTGCCGGAACAAGGATTTCATCGCCGTTATTTAATAATGCTTGCATTGATTGTACTATGAGTTCAGAAGCACCATTTCCGATAAATATATCATCGTAGTCTACAGTTCTTAACCCTTTTTGCTGATAATATTGAGCAATGGCTTTACGTGCAGAAAAAATCCCTTTTGAATCACAGTATCCTTCACCATGAGAAATGTTCAGAATTATATCTTTAACAACTTCTTCTGGAGTTTCGAAGCCAAAAGTTGCTAAATTACCAATATTTAATTTTAAAATACGGTGGCCTTCGTCTTCCATTCGTCTAGCTTCAATATGAACCTTGCCACGGATGTCGTAACATACATTGTCTAGTTTGTGGGATTTTTCAATAATTTTCATGATACTACTTATTATTCAGATATATGTATTAAATAATTCTTTTAATTACAGAATTAATTTTAGGAAAATTTCCTATGGGTAAGATTTTAACACCATTTTTTAATTCATGCTTTGAGCACAGGCTATTTTTACAGCATGATCATTTAGTGATTAATAGATATATAACATTATATTTTAATATACATAATAGATTATAGAATAATTGTCTATAAACGGCGTTTTTTATAAAGTAATTCAGCATATTTTTCTAAACGAGGTAATTTGTTTAGCAAAATATGCTGATAATGAAAATTTATTGTCTTGTTACAATATGTTCATTGTATATTTGTTCTAGAATTTTTCTTTCATGTGGATATTGAGGTTTAGCAATTTTTTTTGCCGCAAGATTTTGCCTTACTTTTTCATCATAGGAAAGATTATTCATAAAATATACAAAAGGTACTCGAGTTCCACTTTTGGTTGTCATAAACCCAGCTAAATTAGATACTCCGTCTAGAGTACCTGTTTTTGCTGTGACATTCTTTAAAAGTGGTGCTTTCATCAGGCTACCACGCCCTGCTACAGTTCCACTCATACCAGCTACAGGTAATAATTCAATGAAATGAAGAGTGTTGTTATGTTTATTGATATAGCTAAGAACGTCCAACATTTGTCTTGGTGTTATGTAATTATGAGAGGATAAGCCTGAACCGTCTATAATTGTTGAATTTCCTAACTGTATTCCTTCTTTTTTTAAAATGTTACGAATTGCATAAGTTGCCATGTTGTAATTTGCTGGACGATGGTAGTACACGGTACCAATAGTTTTGGCAATGCTGTCTGCAATTAAATTTACGCTTTTATGCAAACATTTTTTTAATAGTACATGAAGAGGTTCAGACTTGTATCTAGCAATTGTTATAAATTTTGAATGGCTTTTTCTAGTATCAATAATACGTCCTGTGATAGGTAAGTTTATTCTATGTAGAACATTTTTAACAATATCCACGCCCCATTTATTTGGATCTTGAATTGCTAATGAGAGAGATAAAGGATTATTTGGTTTTTGAACTGGAATACATCCTGATAGGGTAAAAATATTTCTACTATCTCTTTGAACTTCAAGTTCGCAACCGCCATAAAATTCATTTGCGCTAACAACTTCTACATTGGATGCGTCAACTTTTATTGGTACACCTTTAAAAATTTTTGTTGTAACTTTTCCACCTATTTGAGTTCCAATTAATTGAGCAGAAACACAATTATTATCAATAATTATTGCTGATGGAGGTGAGGTAAAACACTTGCTTAAATCATCCCAAGACCAACCTGTTGCATAATCATGGCCTGCAAAATATCCATAATTTAGGTAAACATTACCATTTATAGTTTTAATACCTTGTGCTTTTAGACTTTCAAGCAGAGCAGAGATATTTTGCTGTTTTAGAGTTGGATCTCCTCTAAATTCAATTTCGATATCTCCAAAAAATTCACCATTATGTATTTGTAATTTGCCATTACTTATTGAATTTTGAGACACACCTAAATGGGTTTCTATTTGGTAATCAGGTCCTAAATACAAAATGGCTGCAAGAGAGGTTAATATTTTTTCAGTGGATGCAGGTTTGAAATAATTATCTAAATTATAGCCATAACTATTGTTATTGAGTGAATAAGCAACGCCGTTTAACGCACCCATTGGAGGTTGAGCAAGAATATAACCACCACTTGTGTCTTTATGATTTTGCTGTGTATTATTTTTTTGTGGTGATGTCTTTGCAAAAGCTGCTGTGGATAATTCCATAACAAGCAAAGCTATAATAAAAAAGATTTTTTTCATGGTATTTGCTGATATATAAATTTGTGTTAATAAAATGTTTTAAAACTAAAAATATTTATGTTTAAGACATAAATCAGTATTTAATAATGCTTTCGTTTAAAAATATGATTAATCCTTATGTTCTATTTGAGATATAAAGCTTTCATCATTACTAAAGTGCGCAGATGATACAGCTCCAAATATATTAATAATTACCAATAATATTGCTATGGAAATCATACTAACCATATGAAGTTTTAAACTATGATTACTGTATAAATCAATAAGTAAAAGCGCAGGTATTAGAGCAAATGGCAGAAACACACTTAAAGTTAATGCTGGGAAACTTATTGGTAATAAAGCGGCTGTAATTAACACACTAATGAATGCAAAGAAACAAGTTAGTAGCAAAAAAGTCTGTTTTTTGTAAATTTTTTCTCTTGCAAAAATGACAGGAGTTATGTGTTTAAACATATACAAATTTGCACCTAGGTTAAGTAGAAATGTTATAGACCCAACTATATAGATTATACAAATCCATAAATTAAAGATTAATTTGGCAACAGGTTCTGTAGTAAAAACAATAGGATTAAAACCTTGAACTAAATAATGAGAAAATACAGTTGACCCTAATCTAATCCAATCAACGATGGTTTTAAGCATAGGGTATATGTATTTAGCTCCGAAGCCGATATTGTAGTCATCATTATTAAAAAATTGTAATGCTAATTCCGGAGATTGATTTAACTGAACAACAAAAGGAATATACGAGCCTAAAACGATGGTTAATCCAACCACAAATCCTGCTAATGAAAAATTTATGATTCCACGAATGAGTAGCAGAATTGTTAGAATGACAAAAGCTAGGGTGATATAACTAATTTGAAAACTAAAGCCTATACCAATAATTAATACTAATGTAAGAACAAAATTTCTTAAAAAGTTGCCATTACTTATTAGAATTTTATTGTTGTATTCATCATATATTTCACCATATTTACGCAACATTAATAAAGCATAAAAAATAATTGATGAGCCGAATAAAAACATTGATTCTTGACTAAGCTTTGTTTCGTAAAGAACCCATGGAGATAATAAAAAAAAGACAGTGAACCAAGCTAATGTTTTATTGCTTAAATAAGGTTTTAGAGCTAATAGTATAAGCAAAAAAGCCACTATTCTTAGTATTATTATTGTTATCATCGGAGATAATGGAGAACCATTAATTAACAGAGAAATTGCTGTTATTACCGTGGGTATCGATCCAATAGTAGGGCCAACTCCAGGTAAAATGTCTCCAGTTACAGCATAATAACCATTTAAAGTTGCTTCATAGCCATCAGCTAGTAATCTCCATTGATCATCAGATACTATTTGGTTATTTGCATATATTGTTGCTAGAAGTACATGCACAACTAAGACAAAAGCCGTGAAATAAATAAAGTTTCTGTTAGTCATTTTAGTTCTTAAATATTTGTCTTTATAAGATGTCACTAGTTTATCATATATTCTCAATTGATGATTAAAGTAGTAAATTTAATTTATGTTTTATCGCAAATATCATTATTCAAAAATTGTGTTTTATTGTGTTTACAACTAAAAATTACTATAATCTCTAAGTTAAGGGCAATATGGCCTAATTATTTACAAGTTATGAACAAGAGATACTACCATGATTATTACTCCTAAAGTACGTGGATTTATTTGTACTACCACTCATCCTACAGGTTGTGAAGCAAACGTTAAAAGTCAGATAGAATACGTGGAAAGCAAGGGAACAATTCAAAATGGTCCCAAAAAAGTTTTAGTTATTGGTGCATCTACAGGCTATGGTTTAGCATCAAGAATTAGTGCTGCTTTTGGTTCTGGTGCTGCTACAATAGGTGTTTTCTTTGAAAAACCTGGTACAGAGAAAAAGACTGGAACAGCTGGCTGGTATAATGCTGCAGCTTTTGATAAGTATGCAAAAGCAAAAAATTTGTATGCTAAGAGCATTAATGGTGATGCTTTTTCTGATGAATGTCGTGCTAAAGTAATTGAACTCATTAAAGCAGATTTAGGTGAAATAGACATGATTGTTTATTCTTTAGCTTCACCTGTAAGAAAAATGCCTAAGACTGGTGAAATTGTTCGTTCAGCATTGAAACCAATTGGTGAAACTTATCGTACAACTGCTGTTGATACAAATAAAGATGAGATTATTCAAGCTGAAATTGAACCAGCTACGGAAGAAGAGATAGCCAATACCATAAAGGTAATGGGTGGACAGGATTGGGAACTCTGGATTAGTGCATTATCTGAAGCAGGAGTTCTAGCAAAGAATGTTAAGACTGTTGCTTACAGCTATATAGGTACTGATTTAACATGGCCAATCTATTGGAATGGAACCTTGGGTAAAGCTAAGGAAGATTTAGATAGAGCATCAATCGCTATAAACAATATGTTAAAGCCTTTAGATGGTACGGCTAACGTTGCGGTATTAAAATCTGTAATAACTCAAGCATCTTCTGCAATTCCTGTAATGCCATTGTATATTTCAATGTGCTTTAAGATTATGAAAGAGCAAGGTGTTCATGAAGAGGTGATTCATCATATATATAGATTATTTAACTCTGTGCTAAACCAACAGTCTTTCGGTACTGATGAAAAAAATCGTATTCGTATGGATTCTTGGGAATTAGATGATAAGGTTCAGAATGCTTGTAGAGCTTTATGGCCAAATATTACATCAGAAAATTTAAAAGAATTAACTGATTATGTATGTTATAAGACTGATTTCTTAAAATTATTTGGATTTATGATTGATTCAGTTAATTATGAAGCTGATGTTAATCCAGAAGTTAATTTTGATGTAATTACGCTTTAAACTATTTAAAACCTCGTGTTCTAGAGGTTTCATTAAAAACTGCATTTGCTATACAAATGCAGTTTTTCTATTTTATGGTACTTTATTTTTTAAAAAAATAAAAATGCCTTACTAAAAGTAAGACATCTTTAAAATTTATGTATTAAAACAACAATAATAACTAAATTACTGATGGTAACGTTCGTATGCTTCCATTGTGTTTTGCATTAATGATGCAACAGTCATTGGTCCAACACCACCTGGTACAGGAGTAATAAAAGAAGCTTTTTCTTTAGCTGTTTCAAATTCTATGTCACCACAAAGTTTACCATTAGCTAATCTATTGATACCTACATCAATAACAATAGCGCCTGGCTTAATCCAATCTCCTAGTATGAAGTTAGGTTTGCCTACAGCAACGACAAGAATATCTGCTTGTTCAACAAATGATTTAAGATTTTTGGTGAATCTATGGGTAGTAATTGTTGTACAACCTGCTAATAGAAATTCTAAAGTCATTGGTCTACCGACAATATTTGATGCTCCAACTATAACAGCATTTGCTCCAAGAATGTCTTTCTTTGTACTTTCGATGAGAGTAATAACTCCCTTCGGTGTACATGGTCTTAGTGCAGGTATTCTCTGAGCTAAGCGTCCAACATTATAAGGGTGGAAGCCGTCAACATCTTTATCGTGTTGAATTTTTTCTAAAACTTTAGTTGAATCTATATGCTTTGGTAAAGGTAGTTGAACTAAAATACCATCTACCGTTGGATCTTTATTCAAGCCATCAATTAACTTAAGTAAATATTCTTCAGATGTTGTGTCAGGAAGATCGTAAGCTTTGGATATATATCCAATTTCTTGGCAAGCTTTCCTTTTGCTATTAACGTAAACTTGTGAAGCCGGATTTTCACCAACTAATATAACTGCTAGGCAAGGGCTTCTTTTACCTTTATCTTGTAAATTTGTAACTTTTTGAGCTAATTCTTCACGGATTGATTTCGCAATAGCTTTGCCGTCAATGATTTGAGCGGTCATTATAAACCTCTAGAAAGTAGATAAATTGATAAGCAATTATACATCTTGAATAAAAAAAACAAAACATCATTATTTGAAAAATAGAAAAGGTGGTAACTATAAACAATTTATACTAAAGAAAATACAGTTTATTCAATAGTATGTGATAATATTATTAATGTAATATTTTTAGTGATGCAGGATATGTGTTGTTTAGGCAAAAAAAAATTATTTTTCCAAAAAAGTTTTTTTTGGTTTTTTTTATTATCTTTTTCAACTTTACTAATTGGTTGTAGTGAGAAGGAAGTAAATATTTGTTCTGATAAGGAAACAATTAAACGTTTAAGTTATGATTTTGGTTATGAGATTGCGGCAAATAGTAAATTGCCACAAATTGAATTTACAAATATGCATAAGCTTAAGGATATGAATTCTGTTGCTTGGTGTCAAGCTAGAGCTTCAGTAAAAGGAAGTGCTGATGAATTGACATCAATGCTTATAGCAAAATTAGGTTCGAAGAATTGGCAGTCTAGACATGATAGTTTATATCGAGTAGATCCTACTACGTTATCAGCCACGCAAATTGATAGTTTATATTCATATTTAGCAGTTTTTTACTTATTGAGATATAAAAATACAGTAAATCAATTCCATGAATATGATGTATCAATGCAAGTGGTTTATACAGTTAATAAAATAGATGGTATTTTAGTTGGTATTGATTATGATCATGATATCTTTAGATTAATTTTTAAAGAGATTTCAAATGACATAGAATCATCTAGGAGAGATCTTCCTGTAATAAGTGTAATGCGTAGATAAACGTCACTACGTTATATGTTTTATTTATAATCCAATTACACACATACTGCGTAATTGGATTTTTTTGTGTTTGGCAATCATTATTTATATTGAGGATTGTATCAGAGTTTATGGGCAAACTTGCATGAACTGTAGGTGCTTCTTGGGTTTTAACAAAATTTGATAATAGCATATAAATGTTGATTTACCGGTAGTGTATATACAATGTATATTTAATACGTCTTACATTACTAATTGAGATGTTTTTTAGTAGAAAATGTGTCATTTCAACTGTATTGACACGCTAACTAAAATAGCTAGCGTGTGGTGAAATGTAATGCCGTATGTGTAATTGAAATTTCAGTGTTATGAGATACTTATTGAAAAACATTTCGTCGTTTTAAAGACCAAATCCGCTCATTAGCATTTTTATACTTGTTGCAATCATTAAACATGCAAAAATTCTTTTTACAACATGAGGTGGAATTTTTTTGTTAACAATTACTCCAATAGGAGCCATTAATATAGAGAATGGTATAATTAACAGTACAGCTAAAAAGCAAATATGTCCAATTGTCATAGGAGGGTGGTTTACAATATTTGTATTATTATATAGGTCGCTGATTAGTGTTGTTACAGCTCCTGGTAAACAAATCATCAGTCCAAGTGTTGCTGCAGTACCGACAGCTTTTCTTGTATCATAATTAAAACAAGATAATGTTGGAACTGTTAATGTTCCACCACCAATACCAAGCATAACTGAAATGCATGAAATTGAAAAAGGCATTATTGCTTGATAGGGCATTTTAGGTAATTCATCAAAAATTGGTTTTGCTTTTGCAAAAAAAAGCATGTTGAATGCTGCAAACATTAGTATTGTACCAAATAGAATTGTTAGCCATAACCCGCCAAAATTTGATGATAAATAAATGCCAGATGCAACGCCAATTAACAAGAAAACAAACCATTTTTGAATTAATTTTATGTCTACATTCCCTTTGCGAAAATGCGAAATACATGAAGAACATGAAGTAGGTATCATCGTTGCTAGAGAACTACCTGTTGCTAGAATTATTGCATCTTGTGGGGCCATTGATAAAACTTTCCAAAAGACAAAATATAAAACCGGAACAAATATAATTCCTCCGCCAACACCAAGCAGTCCAGCTAAAAAACCAGCACAGATGCCTGTAGTTGCAAGAATTAAAACGATTTCCCAATATGTTGAAAAAAACGAAGTAACAATGTCAAAGCAACTATTTATAAAATTAAAATCCATAATTCCTCAATACTTAAATATTATTAGCTCAATTTTAAAGCTATATTATATTTTATAAAACATAAAAAACGTTTAGTTGATTTTATTGTGACTAAATGTTTAATCTTTGTTCATTTTGTGGAAAAGATAGTCAATTTAATATTATTTTGAAAAAAATAATTGACTCAAAAGAATTAGTCATATATCATGCGCACCGTTAAGCAAATGACATCGGTGATTAGCGCAGTCCGGTAGCGCATCTGGTTTGGGACCAGAGGGTCGTAGGTTCGAACCCTACATCACCGACCATCTTGCGGGGTTTTGCGCCCTTAGCTCAGTTGGATAGAGCAACGGCCTTCTAAGCCGTGGGTCGCAGGTTCGACTCCTGCAGGGCGCGCCATGTCAAGTTTGTTTAGCACATTAGTCATGGTGGCTGTAGCTCAGTTGGTAGAGTCCTGGATTGTGATTCCAGTTGTCGTGGGTTCAAACCCCATCAGCCACCCCATGATTTTGATAATGCGGGAATGGCGAAATTGGTAGACGCACCAGATTTAGGTTCTGGCGCTTATGCGTGAGAGTTCAAGTCTCTCTTCCCGTACCATCAAAAATAGACAACTTCGGTTGTCTTTTTTGTTTTATAAATAGTTTATTTTTTCTCTCATTTTGTAAATTTCAATTTTATAAGTCCTAAACATATAAAACGTACACATTTAGATTGGTTTGATGTGTTTATCGTTATTTTATTTCAATAGTTTTAATACATTTGGAGTTAGTTTTGGTTAATCGTGTTTTATTAGGTCATTTTCTAGCTTTAGTTTCAAATGTAATTTGGGGTTCAACTTTTATTTCAACGAAAGTTTTATTAGAAGACTTTTCACCAACTGCGGTCATGTTTATAAGGTTTTTATTAGCTTTTATAATTATTTCTATAATCTGCCCAAAGCGATTGCCATTTACAAATGTCAAGACTGAAGTTATGTTGGCTTTAGCTGGTTTATGTGGAGTAACTTGTTACTACCAATTAGAGAATTTAGCTTTAATGTATACTTATGCTTCCAATGTAGGTGTTATTTTTGCAATTATTCCTTTTTTTGTTGGTATTGAAGCTTTAATTTGGTTGAAATCTGAAAAATTTTCTATGTTTTTTATTATTGGCTTTGTTATAGCTATTACTGGAATTTGCATAATAAGTTTTAATGGTGCTAAAAATTTTAATCTAAATCCTTATGGTGATTTGCTTGCGTGTATTGGATGTGTAGTTTGGTCTTTTTACGCGATAATTGTGCGTAAATTGTCTTTGCAAGATGTAAGTATAATGTTGTTAACCAAACGCATTTTTATGTATTCAATTATTTTTATGTTGCCTTGTTTGTTTATTTTTGACAAAGGCATAAATTTAAATTTAAATTTGTTGATAAAACCTATTAATATATCTAATTTTGCATATTTAGCTATTGGTGCATCTGTTTGTTGTTATGTTGCATGGAACATGGCTTCAAAACTGATTGGGGTATTAGCAACAAGTGTGTATATTTACATAGGTCCAGTAGTTACAGTACTTTTATCTATAATAATATTGAATGAGCAAATAACGATTGTATCAATTTTAGGTGTTTTTTTAACTCTTTTGGGGTTGTTTGTTTCGCAATGTAAACAATTTATCAAACTTAAAACAAATTATTTACATAGAAATATTGATCAATAGTTCCCTTTTGTATTCTTTTTTTTGAAACTTTGCTAAAGTGTATTAGAATCATAAAAAATATAATATAAAAGGAAAGGGATATGCTAAAAATTTTTTTACGCCTAACATTATCGTTATTAATGGCGTTTGTATGTGTGATTTCAAGTCACAATTCAAATTCTTATAAAGATATTGAAACAAATGAAAGTTATACTATGTCGTCTGACTCTAATGATCCTTTGGATATGGATAACAAGATTTAATAAATATTTCTTTCAATTAAATAGTTCCAATTAATGATTGATTTGTCATGCGAAGACATTATTTTTATAAGATTTTTTCTAATTCCATCAAGAACGCATTGTCTAATATCGCCACTTATTAAAAAATTCTTACTGATGGTTATTGCAGTTAATCTTAGCCAAGTATTGTCTTTTGTTGATAAAGATATAGAACCGCTTAAAGCTATTAGAGTTAATTCTAGAATTTTTCGAGAATCTAATTCATATGGCGTTTTGGTTAAAAATGGATAATCAATTGTTCCAATGCATATTCTTGTTTGAAGTCGTAACTCATTTAAAAATTTACCAAACATTTCAAAATAATAATTACATGCTGTCTCAGTTGTAATTTCTGATTGAACATCTCTAATTATAATAAATCGATCATTTGCTAGTTCAAATATTCTGCTTGTTGTTGAATTAAAGCTTTTTATTTTATCTCTAAAAATATTAAAAATTTGATTAGCATGGGCATTACCAACATTTATATTTAAATTGCTTAAAGCTGGAATGTACAAGTGGTATATCTCTTTTTCATGAATAATTAGACTAGGTATAGTTTTAATATTATTATTTTTAAAGTCAGCTCCTAGGTCTAGTAGGAAATTCAAGAAATCTTGCTCATTAGATAGATTTATTTCTGTTGTATATCGCCTATTTTCAATTTCATCTTCAAGTTTATGCCGTAGTTGTTTATTGTTATTATTTAACCTAATAATAATCAATTGCATAAATAAAATTAAAACTAAAAGTAATGACCAACTTATAGTAAAAAAGGAGTCATTATTATCATGCGAAGCTATTTTTGATTCTACAACAACATTATGTTTAGGTAGTAATTGAGAATACATATAGTTTTTTTGTTTGTTATTAGTTGGAGTTTCTGTGTCTATTTGCTTATTGTTAAGTATGTTTAGTAATTGGTTAAAGGCTTCTTTATAATTATTTCTTTTTGCTTCTATTCTGGCAGAATTCAGAGCTAGTTGAAATTTTTGGGTATTTGAAAGTTGCGATAATTGTTCATTTGATATTGATGACAAAGTATTTTTAGCATTTGTTACTTGCCCAGCAGTTATATATGCATTGGCAAGAGCTAAAGTACTGTTAATAAATCCTTCATTATTATTAATCACTTTATAATCTGAGTTTGCTTTTTTCAGTGTAGAAATTGCTTTTTGAGTGTTATTAAGGTTTAGATAATGTAATCCAATTTTTAAACGAACATTACACATCTCATCAATTGGGTGAGACACTATATTAAGTAAATTATCTGCTTTAATCAATAGCATATATGATTGATCAACATTTCTATTATTTGAGTATAATTCTGATAAAATTTCAATACCTATTATGTATTCATTAATTTTTTCAGGAATTTTTTCTATTACTTTTAGAAAAATTTCTTGATAGTATATGGCTTTATCATACATGTTTAAGTCAGCGTAAACTTTAGCTGCTTGAGATGCAATAATAGCTTGTGTATAGCTATAGTTTTCAGAGTTTAAAGCATCAACAGCTTTGTCTAGTAATTCTAAACTATCATTAAAATTTAAATCTATTTGTTTGGATATATAGCCATTAAAGTAAAGAGCTGCTTGCAAATTAGCAGGAAGAGTATCGTTATTTGATTGTTTAGAAATAGCGTTATAGTTTATGGCAGCTTGTAAATATTCTTTACTTAAGTTCAACCATGTTAGTTCTTGAATTTTAATATAGTTAAAGCTGTCACTAGGAATATTGAGGTTTTTATAGAAATCAATAAATTCATTTTTAGAGAATTGTTGGAGTTTTAATCTATTCAAATTATAGTTAAAAATAAACTTTTCTACAGCAAAATTTGTTTTGTCTAGTTTATACTGACTTATTATGTTTGTTGTGTTACTTGCACCATCTAAATCGTTGGCTGTTATTTGACATGATTGTTTAGCCAAAAGGGCAAAAATGATATCTCTAGCAGAATCTGATTTTTCTTTGATACTATTAGTGTTTTGAGATTTTTGCTCAAGTAGTGGTAGATTGTAATCTATTATTCTTACACATTCATACGGATTAATATTCTCAAAATGTTGGGCTACTTGTACGCTATTAGGTACATTTGATAAATTTTCTAAAGGATATGCTGCGAGCATTGCTCCAATAAATGCAAATTCAATCATAGTAAGCTCCAACTTTTATTTTTCATAAGTGGTTTTATCTTATTGACGAATAAAACGTAAATTTTCTAATTGAGGTTCAATGGAACTGCGACACGGATTTATGTCTAAACCTCCACGTCTTGTATAAAACGCTTTAACTTCTAGGAAGTTAATTTGAGTAGCATTGCAAATATCTGTAAATATTCTTTCAACACAATGCTCATGAAATTCATTATGCTGACGCAAAGATACTATATATTTTAGAAGTTGTTCATGGTTGAGAGGTTTTCCTGTATAGCTAATAATTATAGTTCCCCAGTCTGGTTGACCAGTGATTAAACAATTGGATTTTAGAAGATTAGAATACAGAGTTTCTGATATAACTTCACCATTTTCTTGAGATATCAATTCTGGAGTAACTGAGTAGCAATTAACCTCGATATCCAAATTATCAAGATTTATGCCTACTGGATTTGATTTGATATTAAATTGTTTTGGTGTATCAATTAAATCATAAAGTTTTACAGTTACTTGCGTTTGTAAAATATTGCATAAGTCTTTATTAATTATGTCTTGCATTTGTTCAAGGGAATCTAATTTTGTTTGATTAAAACTGTTTAAGTAAAGTTTTAAAGACTTTGATTCTACAATAAATTCGGAATCACATGGAACGATAACTTCTCCAATAGCAACGAGAGGTTTTCCCTTTTTATTTAGGCATGACAATTCGTACATATGCCATAGATCATAACCATAAAAATTTGTTTTTATGTCTAAAGTATCTCTATTTAAACTTCTGGGCACTACTTGTAGAAGTTTTGGGTTGTACTGACTTTCATAATTAGTTTTATGACCTAAAGAAAGTCCTGACAGTAATTCTTTATAGTTAGTGTTCATTAGGGAATTCCTTTTCTTTATGTTCAATCCAATACAGTTTTTCAAGATTTGGGTCAAGTGTTGTTATATCATCAAAATTTACCATATTTGATGATGACAATTGGTTAGGATTAAATCCTAATTTTTCATAACAATATGCATATTTTTTGTCATATGGTATACGCATTGCGATGTCAAAATCAAAATTCAGTAAAAAATATCTTCCATATTTGATAAGTTTTAATAAGTCGTTTGCACTCCATGAATAACGCCCAATAGCAATAAGATAATTTGAAGGAGTATTGTCTCCTGCTGCTATATCGATAAGGACATCGTTAGATAATGTCAAACATATATCTTTATTTATAGTATTCGATGCTTGATATGCATCAGGTTCTTTATCATGAATTACAATTCCTTGGTGTATTTTGTCATTGCCACTAAGAAATACAGGTTGATCTACTAGTCTTAATGGATCTTTTAGTTTAAAACCTAGATGTTCCATTAAAAAAAGTTGATCATATGTTGGATGTGGTTTGTTAATGCAAACTCCCTGAACGATCCCTAAACTATGGCTAAAAATTAAAATAACTGCACCTTTTGAATCGCCAGTAACAGAAGGGTTTGCAACAAGTATTGATCCTTGTAAATTGATTTTTGGTTTCATTAAAGGTCTCCAAATGCTGATTGCAGTATGCTAACAGCGACAAGAGCGGCTGTTTCTGTACGGAGAATTCTTGGCCCAAGAAGTACATCTTCATAACCATTTTGTTTGGTTAAGCTTACTTCTTCATCGCTAAATCCACCTTCTGGACCGATTAATAACCTATAGGCGCTGTTGGATGATTTTTCAATATTTGTTATATGTTTATGTGCATAAGGATTTAATGTTAGTTTACAATCGTTGTTTGCTTGTAATAAAAATTCTTCTAAGGTTATAACAGGATTAATTTGAGGAACAATAGTTCTTCCACTTTGTTCACATGCACTGATTATTATTTTTTGAAAAGAATCCTGTTTTTTTATTAACCGTTCATCTTTTAATCTTACGCCACATCTACAAGAAATTAGTGGTGTTATTTCTGTAATTCCCAATTCAACCGCTTTTTGAATAGTGAATTCCATTTTATCACCTCTGCTAAGTACTTGACCAAGATGAATTTTAATAGGGGATTCAACAGAGGTGTCTTCAAAACTATCTATATGTACTATTACATGTTTTTTACTACTTTCAGATATAGTGCAGTTATATTCTCCACCAAAACCATTAAATAATACAATTTTTTCACCTGTATTCATTCGTAGTACACGACCGACATGTCCTGCACCATCAGGACTTAATTCCTGAAAACTATTTAAGGTTAATTGTGATGGTTCATAAATTCTTACTGTACGCATTTATTTAATTCCTTCTGCCTTACATTTTTCTGTAATAAATTTATTATCATTACCTTGATCATTTTTAATCATAAGATTGCGTCTACATTCCCAAGTTGTTACTTTATATTTATTGTTCCAAAATTCCATTAAACGTCTATCTTGTTTAGATAACCTAATGTTGTATCTTTCAGACATATAAAGAAAAGCTCTAGCAATGAAACCTCTAGTATATTCTGCAGGTTGAACAGCTTTAGGTTTACTTGTACTAACTACAAAATTACAAGTGCCAAAGCTTTTATTTGAACTACCTAAATCAGCATACCCATAATTACTTCGTACGGCATTAACTTCACCAACAGCGGGTACTAAATTGTGCATATCTCCTTCTCTTTTATTAAAGACAGGATCTTTTGCACAGTTTTTTCTACCACCGTTTTGCCAACATTGTAATTGCTTACCTAGCCAAGAAGCTGGCATGATGTGTTCCCATTCAATGCGTTGAGCTCTTTTAGCCATTTTTCCTGGAATGTATCCACATTTTGCTAGATCAGGAACCATTTTTTTATTACTTGTAAAAGTAATAGGACAATGGCAATAAAATGAAATGGGATTATTTTTTGATTTATAATAAGCCGTCAATATTTTTTTTGATTGGTTAAAATCCTGAGCAAAGCAATTATTTGCTAATGGAATACTGAGAATAATAGTCAAAATTATAGTAATTATCTTCATGAGCTTGCTTCTATTTTTTTATTTACAATGTTATTAATTATTTTATCACGAGTACTACATATCATACATAAAATATCTGCCAAAGTAATTTAGTAATACTGTAAAATATGTACGATTTTTGACAACAGGGGGAATATATGGATTTAAGTAAAGTAATTGGTCTTGGAGTGGCTGGAAATTTTGCAGGTCATTTAGAACAAGCAGGTGAGGCAAAAGATTTTTTAAATGTTAAAGTTAATGAAGCTCAAGCTCCAAAAGCTTTATTTCCTTTTTATCTTCCAAATCCTCAAGGTGATATATCATCATCCTTTCTCAAGGTGTATCCATTGACAGATAATGTTCTTGTAGCTCCTTGTGGAGAAGGTGATAATTTACAAGTAGAGCCAGAAATTGGTGTTATTTTTGATATTATTTATGAAGGTGAGCGTGTCGTTAATCTTATCCCTAAATTTTTTGGCGCATATAACGATAGTTCTATAAGAAGAGCGGGTGCTAAGAAAATAAGTGAGAAAAAAAATTGGGGTGAGGGCACAAAGGGATTTGCAGGTAATTTACTTGCAATTGATGAGTTTACAGCAGATAGCTTGATTAGTAATTACCGTATATGTTGTTATTTAAAGAGAGATAATAAGCTTATTGCTTATGGTGTTGATAGTTCAGCTAGAGATTATAGCTACATGTATGAAAAGTTAATTGGTTGGATGATCGAAAAGATGAACAATCAAAAGGATGAAGGTCCTGCTGAAAATATACACGATTATCTATTAGCTTGTAATAAACCAGAACAAATGCTAGTAAGCATTGGAGCAACAAGGTATACAGAATTTGGGCAACATAATTATCTTACGAAAGGTGATATTAGTATAGTAATTGTTTATCCTGAGGATTTAACTGTACATCAAATTGAACAGATGATTGAAAAAGAAGATTGGTCAGATACTAGAGTTAGTGCGTTAATTCAGAAGGTAGTGTAGAAATTTAAAGAATATAATAGGAGCTACAACTAATGTAGCTCCTTTGCAATATACGTTATTAGTCAAAAGCTAGGTGCTTAAGAGCTTCAGCTTTGTCTAGTTGTTCCCAAGGGAATTCTTCACGACCAAAGTGACCATAAGCTGCAGTTTTTTGATAAATAGGGCGCTTAAGGTTTAACATTTCAATAAGGCCATAAGGTCTTAGATCAAAAGCTTGTTTCACTATTTCGCAAAGTCTTTCTTCAGAAATGGCTCCTGTACCGAATGTATCAATAGATAATGATACAGGGTTAGCAACACCAATTGCATAAGATACTTGAATTTCGCACTTTTTGGCTAATTTTGCAGCTACAATATTTTTGGCTACATAACGAGCTGCATAGGCCGCACTTCTGTCAACTTTTGAAGGATCTTTTCCTGAGAAAGCACCACCGCCATGTCGTGCGTAACCACCATAAGTATCAACAATAATTTTACGACCTGTTAAGCCGCAATCACCCATTGGTCCGCCAATTACAAATCTGCCTGTTGGATTTATAAAGTATTTAGTTTTTGGTGTTAGCCATTTTGTTGGCAATACCTTATTGATGATTTCTTCTCTAACACCTTCATGAATTTCTTTGTTAGAAACAGTTTCGTCATGTTGTGTAGATAAAACAACTGTATCAATACCTTGAATAGAACCATCATCGTTATAAATAAAAGTAACCTGACTTTTTGCATCAGGTCTGAGCCAAGGAAGTGTTCCATTTTTTCTAACTTCAGCTTGTCTCTTCATTAAACGATGGGCATATGTAATAGGTGCAGGCATGTATACGTCAGTTTCATCACATGCAAATCCGAACATTAAACCTTGATCTCCAGCACCTTGCTCTTTTGGATCGGCTCTTGATACACCTTGGTTAATATCTGGTGATTGTTTACCTATTGCGTTGAGAACTGCACATGATTTTGCATCAAAACCCATATCTGAGTGATTGTATCCAATATCACATACAACTTTACGTACTAAAGCTTCAATATCGACCCATGCTGAGGTTGTTATTTCTCCGCCAACTAAAACCATTCCTGTTTTTATAAATGTTTCACAAGCAACATGAGCTGATGTGTCTTGTTTTAAAATTTCATCTAGTACTGCATCCGAAATTTGATCTGCTATTTTATCTGGATGTCCTTCAGAAACAGATTCTGAAGTAAATAATCTTGCCATAGTACACCTGTATTCGCAAAAGCTAATTTAACAAACTATTTATTATTATACATTATTTGTATAAGTTATGAAAATTAGAAAAGGAGTGTGATAAAAATAATTAGATAGAGCTTTTGTAGTGTTGAGTTACATGATTATTTCTGACATTCATCATTACAATTAAATAATAAATAGTTCACTTAGAACACTTTTAAATATAAATGTTTTATAAGGTAAATTTAGAAGTTATTAATTTTATGTATTTTTACTAGATAAAAATACATAAATTATTTTATTTAGTTGTTTTGTGTGAAATATGTAAACTTAGTGCAATTTTTCACTATAAGTTGCTTGATTTTATAAATTAAATAGCTCTAATATGGATATTATCAGTATTAAGATTAAAGTTACAGTAGTACAAAAATAATAAAGTTGTTTAGTGTTTGGATTAGCTAATTTTAAGAATAATAAATGTCTATCAATAATAAAAAGCTACGTTGAAGTTACCTAAATATAGTTCTTTGACGATAAGATAAGGGATATTTTATGGGGCGATTGTTAAGAAATATTTTATCTTACAAGCAATCTATATTAATTATAGTGCTAATAATTGGTACTTTAGTTGGATGCGCATTTGTATTTCGTCATAAAGTAAATGAATTACTTGTAAATGAAATAAGAAGCAATATTTTATTTCATTCTCAAAGTGAATTAGGTATTGTTAATAAAAGCTTAACTAATGTTGTTGATATTATGCGTATGGCTTCTAATTCATTAGCAGATGAACAATATATAGGTGGTATAAATACAGTAAAAGCGGTTGATAGTATTACCAAAAGGGGGATGCGGTCAAAATCCTGGACACTAAAATGAGGTGATCTATGGGATATAC
>CAZTNG010000013.1:0-31047 GCA_964615195.1 uncultured Enterobacterales bacterium | reverse complement strand
TAAGGAGTTTTTATTTTATGTATTGTAAATATTTTTAATTGATTGAATTAGTAAATTTATGAAGAAATAATTCAAGTTTTTGTAGTATATAAATAAACTTTTAAAGTATATGATGATAATTAATTACGTTAAAATAAGTAATTTATTATTAAGTTTTTACTGTGTATAAGAACATATATTTATAGATAATGTAATGAATTTATTATTTTTCGATAATAAAACCTGAATTTCTATGCTTATTTTTATATAAAATCTAAATAATTAAATGTTTTTAACATTATCTAAATATAAAGTTATCATACATTTTACCTTAAAAATATAGATCCATTTTTTAAAATTGTTTAATATAACGCCTGTAGATGACGTTCAAATAAAAATAAATAATAATTAATTTTGTCTACATTATTTTAATGTGAAGGAAAATATAAATGCTTAAGAAAACATTAGCATCAATGCTAACAGTTGGTTTGGGAATGGTAGCAATTAATTCAGTTAATGCTGCTGTTGTATATGATAACGGTGATACATCATTAGATGTTGGTGGCAGACTTCAAGTAAATTTAAACAGTGTAGAAGCAACTAAAGAAGATAAAGCTGCTATTGAAGGTGCTGCTCGTTGGCGTGTAAAAGGTGAATCAAAAATTGTTGATGGCCTAAAAGCTATTGCTTTTGCAGAATGGCAAGTAGCATCAGAAACTTCAAATAATGGAAAATTTGATACCCGTTTTGCCTATGTTGGGGTGAAGTCTTCTGATTATGGTCAATTAGTTTTTGGTCAGAATTACACTGCTTTATTTAATGTTCTTACTAAAACAGACCTTTTTGTTGATTGGGGTAAGAAAGGTAATACATATTGGGATTTAGGTGGCCGTCAGGAAGGTCAAGCTGTATATCAATATGACAAAAATGGTCTACTTTTAGGTGCTTCTTATCAAAGTGCTGGTTTAGATAAAGTTGATTCAGGTTTTGCATTATCAGCCGGCTATGAAATGGGTAAATCATTTCCTATAGCTTTAGCTTTAGGTTATGACCAATACGATATTAAGTCATCTAGCGATGATAAGCAGTCTTTCGCAGCATCAGTATCTGGTGGTACTCACGGTGAAGGATTATATTTAGCAGGTATGTATCAATTAACAGCTTATGAAGATTCTAAAGATAAGACTGGTTTTGAATTAGTATCTTCTTATACTTTTGAAAATGATTTACAGTTCATTTTGAGTTACCAAAGTCTTGAACAAGATAATGCTAGATTGGTAAGCTCCTTCGTTGGTGAAGCTTCATATAAGTGGAACACAAACTTTAAGACCTATGTTGAAGCAGAAGTAGGTGCTGGCGATATTGATAAGGTAGATACCTTAGGACGTAAAATTGGTTCAACAGATGAACGTTCTGCTGACAAGATTTCATTAGGTTTGCAATATAACTTCTAATAATATTTTTTAAAAACTTAATTCTAATGTAAAAGCTATTGTTTAATAAACAATAGCTTTTTTTGTAATATAGTTTAGTTTATTGATTTGATCATAATATATGAAATGCTTGCAAAATATAGAGTATTAGAATGAGAAAAGCCGAAATTCACATTTCGGCTTTTAATTCATTATTTACTGTATTAAGCTCGGTAGCCGATTGTTTTAACAATAGACTTTCTTATTAAATCTATTGGAATTATCGTACTTGCCATTACTATTACAATTCCCCATTGTCCTAAGCTTAAACCATGGCAGTTCATTATTTTTCCAAATGTTGGTAACAGAGTACCACTTTGGGTCATAATAAATTGTATTGCAACAATAATAACTATTATAAATAAAAAACCTTTATTTTCACTAATATGTTCCAACACATTATATGCATCTGTTCTAGAGTTAAATGCGTTAAATACGGTAGATAAAATAAAGAATGTGAAGAAAGATGTAAGTATTATTTGCTCTTGTTCACCTTCAATAAATTCAGTTAAAGGTTTCCCTTCTAAGAAAAATATCAAATCCTGAAGTTGAGGGCAGAATAATAGGAACATTCCTAATATAAAGATCCATATAGCTCCAGTTAAAATTGCAGATCCCATATAGCGACTAACTAAGTGTTGTCTTCTACTCTTAGGTTTTTCACTCATGTATCTTTGTAATGCAGGTTCACCACCTAATGCTAATGCAGCAAGGGTATCCATTACTAGATTTATCCATAGAATTTGTACAATATTCAATGGCATTTCAGATCCAAGTAAAGGCATAACGAAAGAAATAATAACAGCAGCAACATTTACAGTAAGTTGGAAAATAATAAATTTACGGATACTGTTAAAGATAGTACGACCGTAAAGCACAGCTTTTTCAATTGAACTAAAATTATCATCCAAAATTACAATATCAGAAGCTTCTTTGGCGACTTCAGTACCTCCTCCCATAGAAAATCCGACGTCAGCTTTCTTGAGAGCAGGTGAATCATTAACACCATCTCCAGTCATACCAACCACAAGATCTAACTCTTGTGCAATTCGAACTAATCTACTTTTATCTGTTGGTAGTGCTCTAGCAACAACTCGTAAATCTTTTATTTTAGCTCTAACTTCATTATCATCAAGCTTTGATAGTTCATCAGAAGTTAAAACAATGTCGGTATCTTTATTGACAATACCAGCGTCTTTAGCAATAGCAAGTGCTGTTTCACGACGGTCACCTGTGATCATTACCACTTGAATACCTGCTGCTTGAACTTCTTTAATGGCTACCATTGCTTCCGGACGCACATCATCTCGAATGCCGATAGCTCCAATAAGAGTCCATTCACCATTTGGTAAATTTCCATCATCATCCGGATTTGCGGTAGTTGTTGCTAAAGCAAGTACGCGAATTGCACGCTCTGCGAGAGCATCTATTTTACTATTTAGTTCATTGAAATTATCGACAGCAATACGCTGACCATTTTCATCATAATAACCAGTACATTTAGGTAATAATTTTTCAGGAGCTCCCTTAATAAAAGTTATGTTGTATTCACCTTTTACTTTGGTTGCTGAAAATTTATTTGTACTATTGAAT
Organism: uncultured Enterobacterales bacterium; assembly: GCA_964615195.1. Taxonomy (GTDB): domain Bacteria; phylum Pseudomonadota; class Gammaproteobacteria; order Enterobacterales; family Succinivibrionaceae; genus HGM20899. The sequence continues at coordinate 28,003 of CAZTNG010000013.1, read as the reverse complement.
GGAACAGAGAATTCTGTTTTTGATTTAAAATCTGTATTATGGTCGTCAAGAGCTAAATGACATAGTGCTCTATCTGTAATATTTCCACCAACAACGTTTGTTGAATTGTCTTTATCTGTGATTATACATTGGCTATTCAAAAATATTGATGCAGCTGTTACTTTACGAAGTTTTTCTGGTATTGATTGATATGTGTCGTAGTTTGCACCATTACCTTTTAAAAAGGTTATTGCTTCAAGTTTACCTTTAGTTATGGTTCCAGTTTTATCAGAGAATAAAAGGTTTAGTGAGCCTGCTGTTTCTATGCCTGAAACTTTTCTAACTAGCACATTGTCTTTAAGCATTTTGCCCATGTTTAAAGCTGAAACAATGGCTATCATCAAAGGTAGGCCTTCGGGTACTGCCATAACAATTATAATTACAGCAAACATTATTGAATTTAGTAATGCTTTTAGAATTTCCATACTTATTAAGTAGTCAGCTAAAGGCATATTTGTAGAAGCAATATTATGAATCATGTATGCAATGGCTATTGCGGTACCACCAAAATAACCAAATTTGCTTATACCACTTGCAAGTTTGGTAAGTTTTACTTTTAGAGGGGAATCACGTTCTTCATTGTCTTGTAATTCTTTTGCTATTTTTCCATATTCTGATTTATCACCAACCACTGTAATACGCATTACAGCTTCCCCTGAGCATACTATTGTTCCGCGGAAGATATGGTGTGGATCAAGAGTTTCTAAGTGCTCATTAGGTTCTTCTTTAAAGCCTGGAGGAATTGTTATTTTTGTGGCTTCTTTAGATTCTCCATTGAGAGTACTTTGGTCTACTTTTATTATGCCATCTATAATTACGCCGTCAGCCGGAATTTTGTCACCTGCTTGGAGGATTACAAGATCGTCCTTAACTAGTTCGTCTATTGGAAGTTCAGCTACTTCACCATTTCTATATACTTTGCAAAGTATTTTTGATGCTTCTTCCTTTAATTTTTGGAATGCATTTTCGTTTTTGTATTCTGAAAATGTGGAAACAAATGTTGCAAGTATTACAGCTATAGCAATGCCTACACTTTCATACCATTCTGATTGATCAAAAAACCAAAATAGCATATTGATAATTAGAGCTACCATTAAAATTTTGATCATAGGATCACTAAAGTTATCTAGTAATTTTAACCAAAATCCTTTTTGGTGTTGCTCGGTTAATATGTTAGTTCCGTTTTCTTGGCGAGATTTGAGGACTTGGTCATCGTTAAGCCCATTATATTTCATAGACAATCCTTTAAATATGATAGTTTATTATCAAATAATGTAATAAAAATAAATTTAAATACAATAAGGTAATAGTGATTATCTTTATTAAAGATAACATTGAATATCATATATCTAGTTATCTAATTTGTCATGCTAAAAAAGTTTAATTTACAAGAATGTTATATATTCATAGTCTATAAATAATTTTAATTAAATTATATTAATATACATACCATATTATAGGTTTTTAATGAGGCTAATTAATTAGATATAGTGACAGAGTTTTGTATTGATAACATAAAAAAAACATGTAGAAAAAATGGTAAATTAGTATTAATTATATAAAATAAATTGTGTGAAAACTTAATTTATAACATCCAAAATTTTCTAAAAATATGATTAAGTAGTGAGCGTTGATTTCTAATTGTGACTTTCATAACTAATAAAATGTTAAATAGTGCTATAGTATAGGACATAATTATTATTTTAATTTGTTTTTCATGTTACATTTTCCTATATGGCAATGTGTTTTAGAGTACTTATATGAATTTTTTTAGGTTTTTTGTTGTTTTATTTTGTACTGCTGTAGTTATGATTTGCTTCAACATGTTTGGTTATGGTTTTACAAATCCAATAGAGTTGTCATTTGATGTAAATTCCGCAACCTCAACTGAAACAAGGGTAAGCTATAAAAATGATTATATCCCTGAATTTACTGAAGGTTTATCAGTAAGATATTTAATAGCTGGAGATCCTGTACATCCATATGCTTATAAACATGTAAATTTGAAATTAAATAATGTTAGAGAAGTATCAGCACTAAAAATAGAATTTTCTGCAGCTAATGATGACTCTATTTGTTATAGAAATGTTAGATTAACTAATAGATCTAATTATTTACCATTGTTTTTTTCAAATAGTAGAAATGATGGAATTCAAGTAAAAGATACTAATAATGATGATTTTTGCTTCACAATAACACAGAGTATTGCGGAAAATTCAGGTTTTTCACCATATCTTATAATGGAAGATTTTTTAGTAAAATCCGAAATTGACTACTATTCACCATGGCAAATCGTTCTTGGTATAGGTATTTTTTTAGCTATTTATTTTATGCTTAATATTGGTGATAGAATTGCTGAAAAAAGAAAGATTGTTAGAAGCTTTGATGATGTTGTTTTATTATCTTTATTAATTTCTCTTTTTACTTTTTCAACACTTTATGTATTAAGTGAAATATTGATTGCCAATAATGTTCATGAACGCGAACTTATACTGTTGTCCATAGGTATTATTGAAACCCGTTTTTTAATTTTAATTCGTCATTTTATTGTTAAGCATATTCATGTTTTTGAATCATTATTATTGTTGCTTGTCTTAATGTTAGTTAGATACGCTGTATTTAAGATTAACGTAGGGACAATTTATGCTAGTGAATTTTTAGGATATTTGCATATCATTAAGCAAGATTTTACTTTCGATATGTTAGCGGTATTGTTGTTGTCCTTAGGCTTTTATGCTAGTAGCAAGTTGTTTAAGGCTTTTATTGTATTGGTTGTAATTTGTGGTTTAACAATCATGTTTAGTGATTACATCATGAATACAGAAGAACAGTCTGCACGTTTATTATTTTCAAAATTAATGAATTTAAAAATAACAGATTTTTCAGGCAATTATGCAGAAACATTTATTAGGTATGTACATACAGCACAAGGTATTTTAACGTTAGGTTTAATTTTATTAGTTTTAATGATTATTCAGTCCATGTTTAAAATTAAGATTTCTCCTACTAAAATATCTTTAATTCGTTTGTTTGCATACACCGTAATTTTTGGTATTTCAGCATGGATTTACTATGTAAATATCGGTACTAGCAGTGTTTTTGATGATAAGTTTTATAATGTTGTTGAAGTAAATAGAAGTATCGAGATTACAGATTTCTCAAGATTAAGTGCAACTTCAACTGAAAGTTTTTATCCTAAAAAAGGTCTTAATAGTCAAAAAAATGTAATTTTATTAGTAGTTGATTCTCTTTCTAGTTTTAAGAGCAGGTTATATGGCGGTGAAGATTACATGCCTAAACTTGATATTATTGCTCAAGATAATATTTGGTTCCCTAACTTTTATGCTACTGCCTATAATCAAGAAATTGCAAATATTGCACTATTGACTGGAACTCCTTATCTACATAATGGTAGTGATCTAGATGCACCAGCTTTTTACAAGAATACTGTACCAAAAGAGCTTAGTAAGTATGGTTATAAGAGTATTACTATGTATTCAGCTGAACCTACAAGCATTGAGCGTAGGCAATATGATTTAGCTGGATTTGATTTTAATGTTGATTATGAGAATGAATTTTATCCAACTTCTGCACCTCGTTATAAAGCAGGCAGTGTTGATGCTAAATTATTTTTGGAAAATGCTTCTAGACATATAGAATATTGGCGTAAAAATAACATAAAATTCTTTGTTCAGTTAACTTCTAGTTTTAGTTCAAGTCCGTATATAGTGCCAGTTGATTTGCGAAAAAATCCAACTAGAGTTGAATATGATTTGAATCGTGTTACTAGTTTTACCGATGAAGCAATTGCTAAATTCGTTACTGATTTGGAATCAATGAAATATTTTGATAATGGAATATTGATTATTACTGGTAATCACCGTGCCAACGTTTCATTAACTAAGAAAGAATATGATGAAGATGGTCTTATTGCTATGACAAAAGTGCCGTGCATTATAATTGACAAAGATTTAAGTAAAAAAAATCATAAATATGAAAATGATCTATCATCATTGTCTATTCCTGAAATTATTTATTATTTAACTATCGATGAATATAATGGTAGCTCAATGCGTGTTAATCCGTTTGTTGACAAGCATAATGATGAATTAATTATTTATCAGAAACCTGCTCCACGTAATGTTATTTTACTTAAGAAAGGAAATACTAGTGGTGAATTCCATATCAGAGGTAATAAATCTGAAATAGTTGGAAATCTTTTTGATAAAGATGCAACTTTTGGGGATTTGATATATCTCCTAAAAGATAATGTGTACAAGGTTGAAGGAAAGGAACAAACCAATAATGATGATCAGGTTATACACTCAACTGTATCCGATTAGTTATTATGGTTTAATATACATTTGCGTAACAATATATAACAAAGATAATTAATAATGTCTTGTAAGATATGTTTGTTAGTTTTCAATTGAAAGTGCTAGTAAATTTGTCATCTATATAAGTACTAGCACTAGTCTTAATTCTATATTCAAAATTACTTTACATACAAAAATTTGTAAATCAAATTATTAAAATTTAGGTTTTAGTGATAAAATTTATTAACATTTTTTATTAGGGTTTAATTATGAAATTATCTTTGTACAGCTTAATGTTATTTGTTGTTCTTACGATGACAAATAATGTTTACGCAGTTCAAGTTTATAAAGATTCTACGTCTAGAACTAATTTATCTGTATTCGGTAGATTAGAAGGTGGATTGTATAATCAATTTGCTAAAGACGATGATAATGATAAAGCTACAATTGAAGGTAATGCTCGTCTAGGTGTTTCTGCATCTAGAGAAGTTACCACAAATATTAAAGCTTTGGGTTTTGCAGAATGGGAAGTAGCATCACAAAGTTCAGAGAATGGTAAATTTGATACTAGATATGCATATGTAGGCATGGACTTTAGTCAGTATGGTATTTTAGTAGCAGGACAAGGTGATACAGCACAATATATTACAGTTGGTTTTACCGATGTATTTGAGCAATGGGGTTCAGAGGCTAATGACTATTGGTTGTTAGGTGGAAGACAGGAAGGTCAAGTTATGTACTCACTTTCTGTTGGTAATTACACCATGACAGCATCTTGGCAGTCTGCTCAAAAAGACATGGGCAACATAAAAATTGATAATGTTAATGAAAAATTAGATATTGATAATGGTTATGCCTTTGGGTTGAATTACAATTGGGATCGTGGAGTTCTCAAAGATACAGCTATTGCTGTGTCATATGATGAATACAGATTAGATAGTGATAAATTAGGTGGCAAACACGCATTTAATGTGGCCTTAAGCTATGGACATTTAGCTGAAGGATTTTACACAGCTTTGCTTTATACACGTTCTAAGTTTAGTTATTTAGAGCATCATTCTACAGGTTTTGAAGGTGTAGGAGGTTATGCTTTTGAAAATGGTGTTGCTTTTATGCTTGGAGCAGGTCACTATGGATATGAATTTGATAAGAGTCAAGAATCCTATGCTGTAGCACAATTAAGCTATATGCTTAATGATTCTTTCAAAATTTATACTGAAGGTAAATTTGGATTGGGTGATTTAGATTATCCTGTAAAAGATACAAAACAACATTGTAAGTATGGCATAAACATGCAATACAATTTTTAATATAAGAAAAATTATTAAAAACTCAAAACAACTTTTTTGTTTTGAGTTTTTTTATTTATAGATAGTCTTTATATTTTAAAAAAAGTGTGGCTTTTCATTTTATTGTTATATTTTAAAAATGGTGAGAATGGTACTAAATCGATCTATAATATACGTTGTTGTAAATAATATTTGCCTATGTGCATTCTTCCTTGTTAGGAATAAGGTTTTTAGAGGTTTTTTCAGATGTATATTCCAGATTTAAGCAATATAAAGCTTCCTGCTCATCCTATTTCACTTTCAGATAGTGAAACAAAAGAATATATTGAAAAACTGAAAATTAAACTCAAAGAGCATAATGCAGTACTAATAGCTCATTATTATACTAATCCAGAAATCCAACAACTTGCAGAAGCTAGTGGCGGTTTTATTGGTGATTCATTGGAAATGGCTCGTTGGGGCAGAGATTGTTCTGCTAATACGGTAATAGTGGCAGGTGTGCGTTTTATGGGAGAAACAGCCGCAATACTTTCTCCTGAAAAAAATATTTTAATGCCTGAGTTACAAGCAGAATGTTCATTAGATTTAGGTTGCCCTGCTGATAAATTTTCTGAGTTTTGTGATGAAAATGCTGATAGAACAGTTGTTGTATATGCCAATACTTCGGCAGCTGTAAAGGCTAGAGCAGATTATGTTGCAACAAGTTCAATAGGACTTGAGTTGGTTGAATATCTTAAACTTTGTGGTAAAAAGATTATATGGGCACCAGATCGTCATTTAGGTTCTTATATTGAAGAAAATACCGGTGCTGATATGCTTAGGTGGCAGGCTCATTGTATAGTTCATGATGAATTTAAGGCAAAGGCTCTTAAATTACTTAAAGAAAAACATCCAAAAGCTGCTGTTATGGTGCATCCTGAATCTCCATCAGAAGTAACTGCAATGGCTGATTTTGCAGGTTCAACTTCTCAAATATTAAAGAAAGTTAAGGAAATGGATAATAAAGAATTTATTATAGCCACGGATACAGGTATTTTTTATAAAATTTCGCAAGCGTGTCCGGATAAGTTTTTAATTCCTGCACCTACAGGTGGTGTTGGTGCAACATGTCAGAGTTGTGCACATTGTCCTTGGATGAGACTTAACACTTTACCGTTAATTGATGCCACATTGGATTCACCAAAAGACCATCGTATTACTGTTGCTAAAGACATTCGTGAGAAAGCTTTAGTATCCTTGAATAGATTACTTGATTTTTCAGCAGAACTTAAAAAACATGGTTCAGTAGAAGCTATGTACAAAGCTGGTGTACGTGTTTAAATTTGTGTATTAGCAAATATATGATTAAAAGATAAGAGGATCGCATTAGCGATTTAGATAAAATGAACGGAATGATGTTATTGTGTGTTGCATTAGGCTATTTTGCTTTGTGCTATTGGTTATATGGTGGTTTTTTAACTCGATTATTTGGTATTGACAACAGTAGACAAACTCCTGCTGTTACACGTTATGATGGTATCGATTATGTGCCAAGTCATCCAGCTGTTTTGTTTGGTCATCATTTTTCATCAATAGCTGGAGCAGGTCCTATCGTTGGACCAATAATGGCATCTTATTTTGGATGGTTGCCAGCTTTACTATGGATTCTCATAGGCTGTGTTTTTGTTGGCGCTGTTCACGATTTTGCGGCTTTGTTTTTGTCAGTAAGAAATGGCGGAAAATCAATAGGTTATGTTATTGAAAAACTAATGGGATTAGGTGGTAGACAGTTATTTTTAGTATTTTGTTGGGCTTGCCTAATTTTAGTTGTGGCTATTTTTGGATTAATGGTTGCTGGTACGTTCTATACTAATCCATCAGTAGCGACAGCTTCGATATTGTTTATTCTTATGGCTCCAATTTTTGGATTTGTTTCTCGTAGATATCTTTCATTAAGGTCTAGTTCTTTTATTTTTGTACCATTGGTTTTTTTTAGTGTATGGCTTGCAACTAAAATTCCTGCTGATATTCAGACTTGGTTTAACTTATCTGATAGTGATACAAAACTTGTGTGGCTTTCATTTCTCGCTGTTTATGTTCTTGTAGCTTCGGTAGTCCCTGTTCAGTGGCTACTTCAACCGCGTGATTACTTAAGTTCGTATTTGTTATATGCAATGTTGTTGTTGGGTATTATTGGTATTTTTATTTATAATCCTGAAATTAGGATGCCTAATTTTGTTGCTTACAGAGTTCCTTTAGCAAGTGGTGATGAAGCAAATATGATACCGACATTATTTATTTTAATTGCTTGTGGTGCTTGCTCTGGTTTTCATTCATTAGTTGCATCAGGTACGACGTCAAAGCAAATTAGAAAAGAAAAAGATATTTTACCAATTGGTTATGGTGGAATGATAGTTGAAGGTATTCTTGGAGTAATGAGTCTCATTACTGTTATATATTTAAGTGATGCTGATTTTCTTACCTTAGCTAAAAATCCTGCTCAAGCTTTTGCTCATGGTATAGGTACATTTACAGAATGTTTGGGTTTACCTAAAGATCTAGGTATTGTATTTATAAGTTTATCCATTTCTGCTTTTATGATGACGTCACTTGATACAGCAACACGATTAGGACGTTTTTGTTGGCAAGAATTATTTTCTCCTTCATACATAAATGCAGAGAAATATTCTCAAAATAATGAGTTAGTAAAGAATTGTTCATTTACTAAAATATTATCTAATTCATTTGTTGCTTCAATTATATTTGTTATATTGGCATTTATTATGGCTAAATCAGGTAGTGCTAGTTCTGTGTGGCCAATATTTGGAGCTTCTAATCAACTTTTAGCAGCATTAACTCTATTATCAATAACCTTGTATTTAAAATTAAAGGGATTAAATTATCACATAACTTTATTACCGACCATTTTAATGGTTGTGATGAGTATTTGGGGGTTGATAGAGATTGCAATTGTAGCTTGGAATAATAGTTACGTGTTAGTTGGCTCATCATTATTTTTAATATTTATGGCTATCTTGTTAGTGATATTATCTTTTGTGGTGTTGAAGAAACATTTATTGAGTAAAACTCTAAACAATGAAAGTGTATAGTTAGACTTTTATAAATCTTATTTTAGGTCAGATTTTTGAAAAAAAATTCTGACCTAATTATTTGTTCAGCTTGTTTTTATTTGCAGAAAATGTTTAATTTTAACGGCGTAGCGTAATTTTAGAGAATTATAGATAGTTAACTGTATTTTGTTTTTTATTACTATAGTATTCTGAAATGCTTATAAATCGAGTATTTTTTAATTGCAGAAATAAATAATAAGTGGTAAACTTCGCAAGTTTTTTGGGAATAGCTAGGTCGCATAGCTATTCATATTTATATCATCTTCTATAAAAGAGAGTTTAAAATGGCATATTCATTTGATGCAGTAGTTCGTAATGACTTCGGAAAAGGTGCGAGCCGCCGCCTACGTCGTGCAAACCAAGTTCCTGCAATTATCTATGGTGGTGACAAGGAAGCTTTAGCTATTTCTTTAGATCACGCTAAGTTGTTCACTGCTCAGCAGAACGAAGTGTTCTACAAGGAACCAATCACTTTGAACATCGCAGGTGAAGCTGTAGTGGTTAAGCCAGTTGCTATTCAACGTCATCCTGTAAGCGGTACTTTAGTACACCTTGATTTCATGCGTGTTTAATAGCAAGTAAAAATCTATTATAATTGGCACCCATAATAATGGGTGCCTTTTTGTTTTGTTAGGAGAAAAAATGGCTGTAATATTGGGAAAAATGAATGACTTGCCTTTAGCTCGTACTGATGATAAAGGTGGCTTTTTGGATGCTGGTGATTATGGTGAGGTTTTTTTACCATTATCTCAAGTTCCTGAAAATACAGCTATTGGTGACTGTATTAAAGTTTTTTGTTATTTGGATGATGGTAGATTAACAGTCACTGCAAAACGACCTAAGGCTCTTTTAGGTGAATTAGCTCGTTTACGTGTTAAAGATACCACTAGAGGTGCAGCTTATCTTGAATGGGGTATAAGAAAGGATCTAATGGTCCCTTTTAATGAACAACGTAATGAGATGCATGTTGATGACGAATACATTGTTTATATTGCAATAGATCGTGAAAATCGTTTATATGGAACTACTCGCTATAATAGATATATTAGTGATGATCTTTCAATCAATTCCCCTCTAAAAGTTGGTGATTGGGTTGATCTTATTGCAATTAGTAAGACTCCTCTTGGTATAAAAATGGTCATGAATAATTCTGTATATGCCTTGCTTAATGCGCATGAAGCAGAAACTTCTGATATTCGTTTTGGTACAAAGATTCGAGGTGTAATTCAAGCTATACGTGAGGATAGACGTGTTAGTGTTACTTTACATCAATTAGGTCAAGAGGGTGTCAAAAGTGCTCAAGATGTAATTTTAGATGCTTTAAAGGAAAATGGTGGATCTTTACCATACAATGATAAGTCTGATCCAACTATTATTGAAAAAGAATTCAAGATGAGTAAAGGTAAATTCAAAAAAATTATTGGAGGCCTTTATAAAGAGCATCTTATAGTGATTACTAATACTGGTATCTCATTAGTTGATTTGAATAATTTAGAGCAAGAATAAACATTTGAATAGGGCTGTTTGCAAATTAACAGCCTTTTTCTAGCCTTGATATTTTTCTATTTTTTATTGAATTATAGTTAATAATAAATTCCAACTAGTGTTAATAAATGGTTGAGTGATTTTGTTTTCGGCAGTGCTGTTTTAGCAATTTAAAAAAGCTATTAAGTTTCATCATAAGTAACTAATAATACGCTTTGTTACCGTTTTCATTCAGAAATATATAGTATTATTTGCCATCTTAAAATTTATTGATAGAATGACGGTCATTTATCGTAATTCAAAGGTGTTTCCATGGAAAAAGCGACTAAATCAGTTTTATGTGTCTTTATGCTACTAACTTATTTGTCTGGAACAGCCGCTGCAACCTTTGTTCCTGTTATGAGTTTGTTTTTGACTGATTTTGTGAAGGCAAATTCTGTTCAAGTTGGCGTTTATTTCACTACTGCAGCTGTAGTAGGTATCATTGTAACTCAACTTTTTGCTAAGTTTTCTGATAAGAACACTTCACGAAAATTTTTAGTGGTGTTAGCTGCAATATTTGGAATGTTCGTTGCTCTCATATTTGTTTTGATTCCTAATTATTACGTTATTATTACTGCTGGCGTTTTTTGTTTAAGTGTTTCTTGTGTAGCTACTCCTCAAATTTTTGCATCAGGACGTGAATATTCAATTTTGCATTACGGAAATTCGGTAATGTTTACCACTTACATGCGTTCTTTTTTTGCATTAGCTTGGGTTATTGCCCCACCAATTGCATATTTAGTAGCTAATAGCTATGGTTTTCAGACATTGTTTATTGCAACTGCCGTAATTTTTGCAATTTCGTCATTGATTGCTCTGTTTTTTATGCCTGATACTAAAAAGTTGATTTCCGATAATATTTTACAAAATAAGAAAGTAGATGTTTTAGGAGCAAGTAATTCTTTGTCTTTAAGTAATGATGACAAAATACTTGGAAATAAAGATGTTATGTTATTATTTTTGGCGGTTACATTATTGTGGACATGTAATAATCTTTATTTGATAAGTATGCCTATTGTTGTTAAGAATGAATTACAAATAAGTGAGTCTTTACCTGGATTCATGATGGCAACAGCTGCTTTTTTAGAAATTCCGATTATGATTTTTGGTGGATATTTAAGTAAAAGAATTGGTATAAAACCACTAACGTTAGGTTGTGCATTAAGTGGAGTATTATTTTATACATTATTAGTTTGTGCACCAACTTCAGTTTCGTTATTGTTGTGTATTCAAATTTTTAATGCCATTTTTATTGGTATTTTAGCAGGATTGGGAATGATCTATTTTCAAGACTTATTACCTAAAATTCCAGGACAAGCTACAACACTTTTTAATAATGCAGTAAATACTGGTGCCATTTTATCAGGTGGTGTTATTGCTATTGTGGTGCAATTTGGAAGTTATTCATATTCTTTTGTTACTTCTATAGTTCTTACGTTTATTGCTTTTATAGTGTTATTTTTTGTGAGAAAAGTATAGTCTAATATACTTCTTTCTAAAGTATATAGTGCTTTAAAAAGGTTATTAGGTTGGAAGAAAGAGCTTTTTTCTTTAAAATTATTACTAATTTAGTAAATTTATATTTTTTTAGGAATTAATGTGTTATTTTTTGTACAGTTTTTAATGAAATCTTCTGTTTTATTTTCAAATAAATAAAAAAATTATCTTATCTCTTGACAAAGAAGATTATTCCTATGTAATTTAAAAAAGAAAAACACAAATTAAGTTTTTTATTAAAGGATCGTAAAAATAAATGATGCAATTTTTATATGATGTAGGTTTGTTTTTTGTAGAAGTATTAATTTTTGCAATAGCCTTAGTAGTAGTTATCGGATTAATAGTAAAAATTATTATAGGTGTTAGAGGCGTTGAATCAGAAGATTCTAAGCTTATAATTAGAGATTATGCCAAAAAGTTTAAAGAAGAACAGCAAGAGCTTATTTCTCATATGCTTTCTAAAGAAGAAGCTAAAAAGCAAATAAAGCTAGAAAAGATAATTGAAAAGAAAAAAAATGCTGAGTTAAAAAAACAGTTAAAATCAGAATTAAAGTCAGATGTTTCCGAAGTAGAAAATCTTGCAAAAAAAGGTTTATTATCAGATGCTTATGAAGCAAAAACTGAAAAGACAAACGATAGTATAGATCAACATGATGGTGATTCAAAGGATAGCAATCAAGTTAACAGTGAAGTAAAAAATGCTGATAATTTATTTGTTAAAACTAAAAAAGTCCTTTATATAGCGGATTTTAATGGATCTGTAGAAGCAAAAGAAGTTTCAGAGTTACGAAAAATAATATCTCTTATTTCAAGTAATGGTGATGAAAATGATGAGCTATTGCTTCGTTTAACATCACCTGGTGGTACTGTAAACGGTTATGGTTTGTGTGCTGCTGAGCTTGAGCGCTTAAAAAGTAAGAAGATAAAGTTGACTATTGCTGTAGACGAAGTTGCAGCAAGTGGTGGTTATATGATGGCCTGTGTAGCTGATCATTTGATGGCTGCTCCATTTTCATATATAGGTTCTATTGGTGTTGTGGCTGAATTTCCAAACTTTAATCGTCTATTAAAAAAATATGATGTAGATTATGAACAAGTTACAGCTGGTGAATGTAAACGCACATTAACTCAGTTTGGCGAAAATACGGCAGAAGCTAGAGAAAAATTTAAAGAATCATTAAGAAGAGTTCATGTTCAGTTTAAGGAACATGTTCATGCGCATCGTCCTAATTTGGATATAGAAAAAATAGGAAATGGTGAGCATTGGTTAGCAAAAGAGGCTTTGGAGTTAGGTTTGGTTGATGAACTTAAAACCTCTGATGAATATATTATGGAAAGCATGGATAAATTTGATCATGTAGTATCTATAGCATATGCTCAAAAGAAGAAAAAAGGTTTGCTTGCTTTTTTGCATGATAAAAGTGCTTTAGCTGATTTTTGTGTATTGTTATTAAGAAAGTTAAACGTTACACGTAATAAATTTTAAATGTATGTTTTGACATACGTTATCGAGGTATAGGTAATGGGCAAGTCATTAGTTATTGTCGAATCTCCAGGTAAAATTGATAAAATTAATAAATATCTTGGGAAAGATTTCGTTGTAAAGGCTAGTATTGGTCATATAAGAGATTTACCATCTGGTCAATCAAAATCTGAAACTAAGGCAACCACAGTAAAACGCGCACGAAATGCCGCTGAAAAAGATCAAAAACTCTTTTCTCGTATGGGGATTGATCCTGAACATGGATGGAATCCTCAATATGAAATATTGCCAGGTAAAGAAAAGGTTGTTCAAGATCTAATTACACAGGCTAAAAAGTGTGATTACGTATATCTCGCAACCGACTTGGATCGTGAGGGGGAGGCAATTGCATGGCATTTGCAAGAAGTCATAGGGCTTCCTCCTGAAAAGTTCAAACGTGTTGTTTTTAATGAAATCACTAAAACAGCAATATTAGAAGCATTTGAGCATCCAAGTACTGTTAATGTTGATATGGTAAATGCGCAACAGACTAGAAGATTCCTAGATAGAGTTGTTGGTTTTATGGTGTCTCCAGTGCTTTGGGAAAAGGTTGGTCGTGGATTAAGTGCAGGTCGCGTACAATCTGTTGCAGTGCGTTTGATTGTTGAAAAAGAACGTAGAATAAAATCATTTATTCCTGAAGAATTTTGGAGCGTTGATGGTGATTTTAATGATCATTCAACTACATTAAAGCTTGCTGTTAAGAATTATCAAGGAAAGGAATTTCGACCAAATAGTGAAACTGCAGTAAATGCTCATTTGGATCAATTAAATAAGTTACAGTATGTTGTTGTTGGAAATGATGCTAGAGAGAGTAAGGTTAGTACTCCTGCTCCATTCACAACATCTTCTATGCAACAAGCCGCTTCTAACAGATTAGGTTTTAGTGTAAAAAAGACAATGCAGGTAGCTCAAAAGCTATATGAAGCAGGTCTTATATCATATATGCGTACCGACTCTACTAATTTAAGTGCAGACGCATTAAACATGACACGAGATCAAATTTTAAAAGCTTATGGTCAAGAATATCTTCCAGAAAAGCCAAAATTTTATGGTTCTCGAGATAATGCCCAAAATGCGCATGAAGCTATTCGACCAACAGACATGATTCATATTGGAAGTGCATTAAATATTGATAGAGATTCTCAACGCCTTTATGATCTTATTCGCAATCAAGTCCTTGCTTGTCAAATGAAAGAAGCAATTGTGTTAAATAGCGAAATTACAGTAGCAGCTGGTGATTACACCCTGAAAGCTACAGGTAAGGCTATGAAGTTTGATGGTTGGACTAGAGTTATTCCTTATAGCAAAGATGTTATTCTTCCACAAGTGAAGGTTGGTGATAAGTTAGATCTTATAAAATTAGATCCATTACAGCATTTTACAAAGCCTGAGGCTCGTTATACTGAAGCAACACTTGTTAAGGAATTGGAAAAAAGAGGTATTGGTAGACCATCTACTTACGCAACAATCATTTCAACTATTCAAGATCGTGGTTATGTGAAGTTGGAACAGCGAAGATTTTTTGCTGAAAAGATGGGCGAAATAGTAACAGCACGTTTAATTTCAAGCTTTAGTGATTTAATGAGTTATGATTTTACTAAAGATATGGAATTAAAACTTGATTATATTGCTGAACATAAACTCGAATGGCTTAAATGTTTAGATGATTTTTATAAAGATTTTAAAATTGAATTAGATAAGGCTCGTTTGCCTTCTGATAAAGGTGGAATGGGAATTAATACAGCTGTTGAAACTTCTGTTGAGTGTCCGCAATGTCATAGTTCAATGGTAATTAAAAATGCAACGACTGGTGTATTTTTAGCATGTTCAAATTATGCTGGAAAGAGTAAAACAGCAAAGGATTCATGTCGTAAAACTATAAATTTGGTATCTGAAGATGAGTTGCCATTGTTTGTAAGTGATGAAGCCGAAAGTGAAGTATTAAGAGCAAAGCGTAGATGTCCAATTTGTGGTTCTGTTATGGATGCTTACGTAATTGACGAACATCGTAAGATGTACATTTGCTCTGATAATCCAATGTGTAATGGCTATGTTATTGAAGAGGGTGAGTTTAAGCTAAAGGGTGCTGATGGTCCAACTATTGAATGTGATCGTTGTGGAAGCACAATGGTGCTTAAAACTGGACGCTTTGGTAATTACATGTCCTGTACTAATGAAGAATGCAAAAATACTAGAAAAATTCTAAAGAGTGGTGAAATAGCTCCTCCAAAAGAAGATCCTGTTGATTTTACAGATATGATTTGTAAGGATGGTAAATCTCACTTTGTATTACGTGATGGTGCTTCAGGCGTATTTTTAGCCTCCAATGCTTTCCCTAAAGTTCGCGAAACACGTGCTCCAAAGGTAGCAGAGTTAATTACTTATAAAGATAAACTTCCGGAAAAATTTAAATACCTTACTTTAGCTCCAGTTAGTGATGAGGAAGGTAATCCTACTGTAATTAAATTTTCTCGTAAAACTAAGCAACAGTATGTTATGGCTGAAAATGCAGAAGGAAAATCATCAGGTTTCTTGGCTTTTTATAAAGATGGTGTATGGGAAGTAGGCAGTGAAAAGACTACGACTAAGCGCTCTACAACTAAAAAGTATAGTACAACAGCTAAAAAAACGGAAACTAAATCAACTACAAAAGCTGCTGACAAAAAAACGGTAACTAAGTCAAAGACTAAAGCTAGCGTAAAAAAAACGGCAACAAGTAAGACTAAAAAAACTGAAAGTGCTTAATTGATTACTAACTTGAATTAGTTCTTTAGACAGCAATAATGTAAAAAGATATCCGATAACTTAAAAGTTATTGGATATTTTTTTAGTTATATTTTTAAGTTGTGAAAATTTTATGACATACATTGCTGTTTACGAAAAAAATTATCATTTTGCTAAAATTATGTAATGATTCCTAAAGCTTTGATCTATCATGAGTATATGATATAGCTTATAACAATGTTGAATTTAACATTAAAAGTTTAATATGTACTAGGGGTGAAAGATGTCTAATTTACTAATTGTATCAGGTCATACTGATATGAATGATTCATTTGCTAATAAGAAAATTCTTGTAGAAATTGCTAAGATGTATCCTAATGCAGAAATTGATTATTTAGCAAATTTGTATCCTGATTTTAAAATTGATGTACAAGTTGAGCAACAAAAGCTCATTAATGCAGATATTGTTGTTTTGCAATTTCCTTTATTTTGGTATAGCACTCCTTCTTTGTTAAGTAGGTGGATTGAACAAACTTTTGTTCATGGATTTTCACATGGTTCTAGTGGTGATAAAGTAAAAGGGAAAAAATTAGTGTTGTCCATTACTGCAGGAGCACCTAGTAGTATGTATGATAAGCCTAATAAGCCTGAAGGTGTTATGGATGATTTAGTTTTGCCATTAAAAAAATTGTGTGATTTAACAGGAATGGTATATTCAGGAATGGTTTTTTCTGGCGGTCTATCTTATGCTAATCGTACGGATCCTGCTAAATGTGAGATTATGACATCTATATGTCAGAATCATGTAAATAAATTAAGTAAGTTATTGTTAAAGATTTAATTTGGCAACCAAAAGATAAAATTGTATTTAACGCATAATTTATAGCAAATAACTTAAAAGCAAATGGAATTTATTATATTCTGTTTGCTTTTTTTATGGATGTTAGTCACATTGCTTATTTAGAAAATTACAATATATTATTCTATGATTTATCTTTATATTTGACGGGGAGTATTGAAAAAATTATTTTTATTGTTATGTACTAATGCTAATTTTTTATTAAAAAATTTAATTATCGTACAATCCTTGAGTATTATCACGTTTTGATAAAAACTAAAATGGATTAATAAGATTTATCAATTAGCTTCTTATATCATTAAAAGTGATAAACGTATAGATATTTGAGGATGTACGTTTTTTTTATACTAATAATAGATAAAACAGATTTTGAAGAAATCAGTTTTTTAGATAAAAAACTGGTAGAAACTAATTTTCTATATTCGTAAGAAATATAAGGACTAATTAACAAATGACAATTTAAAAAAGTAAGCTTAGCATGGCTGTTTGTTCAGCATTAGCAGCTCTTCTTGTTTCTGCTTGCGGTGGCGGCGGTAGTAGTGGTGGCGAATTTAACGCTGCAGAGGATTCATTAGTTGAGGTTAGTGGTACACCTACATCTCCATCTGAAGTTGTAGCTCCAGAAACAGATCCTGATAATCAAACAGGTAAACTTGTTGTGACTTTTGTGAATGATGATTACAGTAGCAACGGCAAATTACAGGCTGCTGGTAAGAAGTTAAATCTCCATTTATGGGCTTCTGATTGTGATGCTTCAGTAACTACTCTTATTGATGGTTGGAATGATATTTCAGTTGTTCCGGCTACTCAAAATGAATATGGTGTTGTTTGGGAATTAGATGTTTCAGATGATACCAAAAATGGTTGCATGAATGTTATAGTAAGAGACGAAAGTTTAAACAAATTGACTAATGATTCAAAGTTTGTTTGGACTGCTGACGATAGATCAATTGCTACCTACAAAAATGCATCAGCTTCAACTTTATCAATTAAAGATGCATTCAGTAAAATTTATGGTGTATCTGTTGATCCTAAGGATACATCAGGTCATTTCTTAACAAGTAAGATAATAGTTTGGGCTAATGACAATGCATCATCTTATAATGCGCGTTTGCATTATAATACTGACGTAGTTGCAACAACTAAGAAGACTGTGACAGCTGATGATGGTACTGAGACTGTTAAAGACGTTCTTACTGGTGATTTTATAAATCTTAAAAAGATAGCTTTCCCTGCTGATTTAGCTGCTAAATATCCTCATTTATCAACATACCAAGCGTATGAACTTGAAACAGAATTAACTGCAGATCAACTTAAGGCTGCTTTAAAGCAAGATCTTGAAATTGTGGGTTTAGATAACAATAATCAAACTAAGATTTTAAGTAAAGTTCAGCATGCTCCATTAATTGATGAATTATATGATGCAACAGCTGTGAATGATCTCGGTGCAACATTAGAAGGTTCTTCTGCAACATTCAAAATTTGGGCTCCAACAGCACAGACTATGAAAGTTCATGTTTGGGAACCAGATAATGATGATTTAGGCAAAGACATGGTGTTAGATGCTACTACTGGTGTATGGAGTGCAACTGTAGATGGTGTTGCTCAAGGTTTACCTTACAAGTATGAAACATCAATGTATTATCCTTATAGTCACAAAGTTGAGACTCAGTGGTTTACAGATCCTTATTCTTTAGCTCTAGATAAAGATGGGGAACACAGTATTCTTGTTGATTTAGATGATGCTGATGTTCAGCCTTCTAATTGGGCAAGTGTAGTAGCTCCACATAGTCAGGAAACTGCTACTGATATCGCTGGTATGCTTATTACAGAATCACATATTCGTGATTTAACTGTTGGCCCAGACAAGGGTATTACAGCTGCAAATCAGGGCAAATTTGTTGGTTTAACTGAAACTGGTTCAAATGTTTACAAGCATTTGTCAGATTTGGCAACAGCTGGTGTAACTCACTTAGAACTTCTTCCATTATTTGATATTGCAACAGTAAGAGAAGATATTTCTGGTAATGCAGACATTGATTTAACAGTTTCTGCTTTCTGTGATAAAGCTGGTGTGCAAGAAGCTTCAATTTTAGGAGCTAGTTGTACTGATAATACCAAGACTGTTCGCGAAGTGATGAATACTTACGTAGAAGGTTTATCTGGTGATGATGATAACGAGCTTTCTGATTTTATAGCTACATATGTTAAGAATAACGATTCATACAATTGGGGTTATGATCCATATCATTACGGTGCTCCTGAAAATTCATATGCAACTGCTACTGATGGTTTAACAGCTGTTAAAGAAATGCGTGAAATGATTCAGACCGTTAAGTCTGATATTGGTATGAACGTAATTATGGACGTTGTATATAACCACACAAATGGTAAAGAGTTGGGAGATCAATCAGTTTTAGATAAATCTGTTCCTTTATATTATCATCGTTTAAGTGTAGATACAGGTTCCGTGTTTGCTGATACTTGTTGTTCAGATACTGCTGCTGAACATAAGATGATGGCTAAGTTAATGGAAGATACTTTAGTAACTTGGGCAAAAGATTATAAGGTTGATGCATTCCGTTTCGATCTTATGACCTACATGCCAAAAGCTGTTATGGTTGAAACCTTAAAGAATGTTAGAGAACGTTCTGGTAATTCAGAAATAGTTTTCTTCGGTGAAGGTTGGGATGCTGGTAGTGCTGCTGCAAGATTTGAATCATCTAATCAAATCAATATGGCTGGTACTGGTATTGGTACATTCTCTGATCGTATGCGTGATGCTGTAAGAGGTACTGGTCCATTTGATCACGGTGATAGCTTGATCAAGGGTCAAGGATTTGCAGCTGGTATTTGTTCAGATTCTAATGGTAAAGGCGGTTGTGCATCTGATACTTTACATTGGCAAGATGTTGTTAGATTAGGTATGGCAGGTAACTTTAAGTCATTTAAGTTTATTGATTATACTGGAAATGAAATTTACGGTAAGGATGTAAGCTATTGGGGTGCTGTAGCAGGTTATGCTGATGAACCAACAGAAACTATTTCATATGTTTCTAAGCATGATAACCCAACATTATTTGACTTAATTATGTACAAAGCTAATACCGAACGTACAATGGAAGAAAAAGCTAAGATGCAATTAATTGGCTTAGCAACAGTTCTTTTAGGCCAAGGTATTGCATTTGATCAACAGGGTACAGATCTTCTAAGAACTAAGCTTTTTGAAAATGATAGCTATAATTCAGGTGATTTCTCTAACTTAGTTAATTATTCTTCTGAAGAAGGTAACTCATTCCATCCATATGCCTTTGTAAATAATGAAAAGGATGAAAAGGATAAGAGTGTTATTCTATGGGCTGGTGGCGTGAATACTGATGTAGGTTCTGATGTTAAAGCAAAAATGGCTGAAGGCTATCAGAAGTTAGCAACAATTCGTAAGAACCATCCTATTATTCACTTAGGTACTGCAGAATTAGTTAATGCAAATGTGAAATTCCTAAATACAGGTGCTTCTCAGATTCCTGGATTAATTGTAATGCAGATTACTAAACCAGCAACTGGCTTTGAATCTGAAGCTGCTGCTAAGTTAACTGTAGTGTTAAATGCACGTCCTACAGCACAAAATTTAGCTAACTACGTTGGTTCATCTGAAAGTGTAGCAGATACAGGTGAATTTAATTCTAGCTGTACTGTAGAATCTGCTCCTGCATGGGGTGTTTGTGTATACGAACAATTATAATAATATAATTATGTAATGTTCTAAAATATTAAATTGGCCACACTAATAGTTAGTGTGGCCTTTTTGTTTGGTAGAGATTTATAACTTTATATTTTTCAATTAATTAGTAGTATATATTTGAAAATTAGCAGCTACTAAAAAGTAGTTAGATAAATATTGTAAGAAGTTACGTGCATATATAAGTATCTTCCTAAATAAGTATGCTAAAAGTGGTAGGTTATTTGTGATATATCTTTTGGTTGTACTTTTCTATTTATAAAATATTTATATCCCCAATCTTCAGAGTTGATCTCTTATTTTAGTATTATATTTTTTTCTTTTATATGCGGATTAAACTTCAATCCCACTATATTTATATTCTTTGTATAAATATGCAAGAATAATGCATATTTATAGTTTTTTATATCGCTATAGTATGTAAATAATTATATAATACGCATCAGTTTTTACTGATTTGTGAATAAGGAATACGCTATGGATAGTGTAAATGTGGCTACATCTATGCCCATCACAACAACAACAACTTTTATAATTTATATATTATTTATGTTGGCTGTGGGTATATATGCCGCTAGATATACAAAAAATTTATCAGACTTTGTGTTAGGTGGTAGAAGTTTAGGAAGTATTGTTACAGGTTTGTCAGCTGGCGCATCAGATATGAGTGGTTGGCTATTAATGGGATTGCCTGGTGCATTATATATTTCTGGTATAAGTGAAGCATGGATTGCTATTGGTTTAACCATTGGTGCTTATTTTAATTGGAAGTTAGTTGCAGGTCGTTTACGTATATATACAGAGCATGCTAACAATTCATTAACTCTTCCAGATTATTTTGTAGCACGTTTCCACGATACTCGTCATATTACAAGTTTGATAGCATCAGTAATTATCTTGTTTTTCTTCGTTATATATTGCTCATCAGGAATGGTTTCAGGTGCAAAGCTTTTTGTGCAGACTTTTGGTATGGATTACCATAATGCATTATATGTAGGCGCTGCAGCAACAATTTTTTATGTCGTTATTGGTGGGTTTCTTGCTGTGTCTTGGACAGATGCAATACAGGCAACATTGATGATCTTCGCATTGTTAGTTACGCCAATGATGGTAATTATTAGTCTTGGTGGGTTTGACGAAACATATGCAATGTTAGCTAAATATGCAACAGAAGTTGATGGTCATGATGGTTACAACAGTATGATTACTGGTGTTTCTGTTGTATCTATACTTTCTTGCCTTGCTTGGGGATTAGGCTACATGGGCCAACCTCATATTTTAGTTAGATTCATGGCTGCAAGTTCGGTTAAAGCTATTCCTAATGCACGTCGTATAAGTATTGTTTGGATGATGATTTGTCTTTTAGGCGCTTGTTCAGTTGGATATTTTGGGCATGCATTTATGTTAAGTCATCCTGAATTAACTTTAAAAGATCCAGAAAAGATTTTTATATTTTGCTCTCAACAGTTATTTACACCATGGATAGCAGGTATTTTATTGTCTGCAATTTTGGCTGCAATAATGAGTACTCTTTCTTGCCAACTTTTAGTTGCATCAACTACATTGACTGAAGATTTTTATAAGAGATACTTACGTACTAAAGCTTCACAAAGGGAATTAGTTTGGTGTGGTCGTTTTATGTTGTTATTTGTTGCTGCAGTAGCATTTATTATAGCTAGAGATGAAAACAGCAAAGTACTTGGTTTAGTAAGTTACGCTTGGGCTGGCTTTGGTGCTTCCTTTGGACCTGTAGTTTTGATATCTTTATTCTGGAAAAAAATGAATAAATATGGAGCGTTCTTTGGTATGCTTGTTGGTGCATCAACAGTAATTATTTGGGAATATTACCAAATTTGGGGTTTATACTCTTTATTACCAGGTTTTATAACTAATTGCTTGGCAATTGTTATTGTAAGTTTGTTTACAGGTCGTAGTGAAAATAGTCGTTCAACTTCTGATTTCTTTGATTCATTGAATGCTGAATATAAAGAAAGACTTGGCGATGATTGATAATATCTTTGATGTGATTCATTAAGATTATTTTGCATAAACAGGTATATATGAGCGGCATTGTTAGTAATATGACTTTGCCGCTCATTGCTTAATAATTATTTAATTTATTTGAAATTATTGATAGTATTAGCTTTTTACAACATTTTTGTTTTGGAAATAGTGTATAGAGTTTTACCTTTATATAAAAGGAACGTATAATTGCAATAGTTTTGTTTTGTAAGTCAAAATATATTTAATTGCTTTGTAGCTGTTTATTGTTGTACTTCTGGTGTGCTTATGACTATAAAATATCATATAGAATTACCTCCTCATTGTTACAGTAGAGAATATTTAGAGCAAAGTGGAATTCATTGTGAAAAACCTGTGCTTGACACAGCGTTTCGTCGTGGACCAGGGCTAGGTTTTTACTTTTTTTTATCATCAGCTATTTTGTTGCTAGTTATTGCTTACATTGACAGCCTATTGTCTTTTTTCCAAAAAAATATAAGCTTTGCTTTTGTTGTGCTTTCAATATTATTTGCACTAAACGCTGCAATGCTTTTTTTACGTTATTTAAATTTATTAAGAATACGTAATCAGGTCAGAAAAGATCCTGCTCCAATCACTCTTGAGCCCATTGCTATTATGGTTATTCCGACCAAGTCATTTGTATATAAAGCAAATAAAAATTCATCCTCTATTGTTTATAAGGAATCTGGTACAGCTAAGCCAAGATTTTTCTTATCAGCAATAGAATTTGGTACTCCTAAAAAATTGCCTACACAAACAGCATTGCTTTATCCTCATCGTCGTATTAGCAAGTATTATTCAATTGATGATGAGTATGATTACGTTAAGCAAGGTGTAGTTGCTCGTAAAATTTCGAGTAGTGTTTTATCTAATATTTAGTTAATTTAAGTTATTACGTTTATATATTTAAGTATATTTGTTAAATAAAATAATGTTATATTTTTCTATTAATATATTTGTTAATAATGTGATAATAAAAATTTATTGTTTTCTGTCACAAAATGTTAATAAATTATAATTATTGTATGATTTTAAGCACATTTTGTATTAACGCTACTTGGGTGATGAATTGTTTAGTGATATAAATATAACTGTACAGTTCAAATGGTAGGAAGTGAGCACATGCTTGGGTATTTGGAAGATTTTAAAATAAATAAAAATGTTGAAGAATCCTGTAATAATTTGGAGAAGATTAGATTAAATAATCATTTATCCAGTTGTTCTGAAAAACAGTTAAAACATTTTTTACGTGTGTATATGACTGAAACTGTATGTGGTTTGAAAACCAAATTTCCTGCTAATGATGATAACCACCAAGAAGCAGGTAATTCATAAAATTCATTTTTATACTAATTTTGTATAACTAGATTTTGAGTATGGGATATTTTAGGCAGAGATTACTTGTAATCCTGCCTTTTTTTTATAATGTGATAATAATTTAAATTTTGTTGTTTACTTAGAAAAATTGATAATTTCCCAATTGCGAGTTTTAGCAACGTTTTCTAAAGCTTTATTTGCGTTTGTTGCATGTGGATTTGTGGTGATTTCAAGCATTTCAAGATCATTTATGCTATCTCCATAGCCATCACTATCAATTAGTTCCCAACCTTTTTGTTTACATAGTTCTTTGATTCTTATAGCTTTACCTGCTTGGTGACTGATGTCAGGATAAACATTTCCGGTAATACAACCTTTGTCGTCATATACTATGCGAGTAGCTATAATATTTGAAATATTAAAAATTTTGTTAGCTATACTAGTTACTATTAAATCAATTGTTGCTGAAGCAATGATTATTTCGGCACCTAAAGCCTTGTATTCATTTATAAGTTTGAATGCTTCTGGGTATACAATAGGTTGAATATAGTTAAGAAGATAATCATTAATAATATCAGCTAAATCATTTTTATTTTTACCTATAAGTGGTGTTAATGCATAATGATAGTAACTAACAATATCTAGAGTACCTTTAAAAAACTCTGCAATTAATCCATCATCTTTTTTTCTAAATTCTTCAGTAATAATTCCCTTATCTAAAAGACAATCTAAAAAAAGACTGGTACTATCTCCGCAGATAAGAGTTCCATCTAGATCAAAAATTGCAATTTTCATGATGGTTCCTTTAAGGTTGACGCCTCATTTAGAGCTCTTAAATACACGTCATTTAACTCTCTATTTGTTGTAGAGCTATAGTATTGATAAAGTTTGATTTCTTTTGAAACATCAATATCAATATGATTAAAAGTATAAACACCTATTTGACTAAGAAGGGCAAATAATTTGATGTTTGTAGGTAGACTATATTCACAAAAGTTATAACCACATTCGTTTGGTACAAGTAATTTTTCATGATTACGACCATAGTTGTTTAATAGTTTTGGTAAAAAAGGTGCTATATGATCATAAGGATAAAAAGCTTTGTATTGGTTTTGATCACGTAAACTAAGGAATTTTTTTATACTTGCTGGTCTCATTACTCTTATATTATGACTCGTAAATCGGTAATTTCCATACCAATCATTAAGATGTCCTAGAAAAACATCTACTGTTTGTCCTGAAGCATCAGCTTCATCTTGAATAAAATAATTGTAATATTTTTTCATCTCACCTGTTGTGAATCCACAAATGGTTGTGGATCTTTCCGTAAAGGTGATGTCATTAATATAATTAATTCCTTCATGATTTTCATAACTTAAATAAAATTTCGATTCACCACAAATAAGACACCAATCTATAAGTTCTTCACAGTCACTTAATGCTTTATAAAAATCTAGCATAGCATCATACAAAGGCGTCAAGATTGTAGGGTTAAATAAATTATTTAGAATTGGGGTATCATAATTGTCAATTAGTATAACAATTTTACCAGTAGTACTATCCTTGGCAAAATCCTTTATAAAAGCTATTGTTTGTCTATATGTTGAAAAGGTTTTTAAGACATGACTTTCTAGGCTAAATTCAAAAGATTTTGTGCGGTAAAAATTAAATAAATAATCCTCAAAATCATTAGTATTACGGAAGACTTTTGAGGAAAAATCAAATTTTATTACACGCTGTTCAGGAAATTTAACTTCTTCTTCTTTTAACGCAAGTTTGTCAAACATGGCTTCATTACCATGTCTAAATATGTTGTAAATTGTATCTAGTAAAACAGTTTTGCCAAAACCAAAAGGACGAATAAGCATTTCAAAGGTATCATGTTCGCGGTAAAGTGCACAAATCTGTGAAGTTTTATCAATATATGTTTCTTCACCGACTATCAGGTCTCTGAATGATTGAGTGTTGTTTATGTCGAAAAAATCCATATTACTATCCTATGATGATACAAAATGAATTATACAACACTTAGTGGTAAATGCTAATCACTGATAATTTATGTTTTATGAATATTATGAGTATAAAAATATAATTTAAGAAAATTATGAAATTTAACTAAACTAAATAGTTAAGCATAAGTGAAATATTTATGGATACTAAAGTAATTACTTAAAGCTGTGATTGATCTTATAAAAAAGGATAGGTTGCAATAAACTTATATTTTATGAAGAATTGTTATGTTTTTCTCTTATATAAAAGGGTGGGACCTTTAGCTACATCCCGGTACTAACTACGGCCACCCTGGCTGCTTCCTTCCGGACCTGACCAATTATGCAGAGTAGAAATACGAGAGAACCAAAGGCCCCATAACAAATGTCTAATAAAGACAGTACTTATACTACCTAAATAAAAAATTTTTTCAAGAAGTTTTTTAAAAAAAGGTAATACTGATTAAAAAGTGTTCTTATTTCCCAATCCATTTGTCTAGTAAATTAAAAATAATAAATATAGGTGTAGCTAAAAATGTGGTCAAAATTCCACACGCAATTAATCCTAGAGAAGAATACGCACCTTCTATTTCTCCATGTTCATTAGCGGTAGATGTACCCACAGCATGGGCACAAGATCCCATTGCTAAACCTTGAGCTTTTTTATTGCGAATATGGAAAAGTTTCATTAATGGAAAGCCAATAACAGCTCCAACAATGCCAACACAGCAAACAATACATGCTGTAATAGAGCTAATACCACCTAACCTACTAGATACGTCCATAGCTAAAGGAGTTGTTATGGATCTAGCTCCTATTGTTGGTATCATATTATTGTTTACACCTAATAAATGGCAACTTACGTAAGCAATAATAAAGCTTATAAAAATTGATAATGTACAACATACTAAAATAGGAACTGCTTGAGATTTAATCATTTTAAATTTTAAGTACAAGGGGATTGCTAAGGCAGTAACTGCAGGATCTAGTAACCAACTTATAAGTTGAGATCCTTGTTGATAGTCTGCAGGATTACTATTAGTAAATAGCAACAAGGCAATTATTATTATCATTGGAATTAGAAGAGGATTTAACAATGCCCAACCTGTCCTACCTTGCAAGTATCTAATAACTATGTATAGCATAACTGTTAATGGTAATGATATTAAGTAAATGACACTTCTATCAGCTAAAAAATTATAAATTTCATTGATTAAATTTATCATTTTATGCCTCTTTTTTAGTTGTTAGTTTATTAATTGCAGATTTCGAATGTTGGCGTTTAAGTCTTTTTAAACGATTCGCTCGACGGTACATTTGTTTACGATGTTTTCTTTCTTGTGGTGTTTCTGAGTAATGCTGAAATAATCTACCCACAACAAGAATAATAAGACATATACCTACGAACACATTTATAAGTATTACTATTGCGGATGAATAGACTTCATTTAGGTAGGCAACCATACCAACAGCAGCGGGAATGAATAAAAAAGCCATGTGCTTCATTAATAGATTTCCTGCTGGTAGTATCCAATCCAATTTTATTATTTTTAGTTCTAATAATAAGAACAAAAATATGAGGCCAATAATGCTACCTGGGAATACGAAAGGTAGAACGGATGAAATGTATTTACCAGCCAGAAGACAGATATAAATAACCAAAAAGCTGAGAATAAGACTTTGGCATCTTTTTAAGAAGATCTTCATTTTTTATGACCTAAAATAATTTGTATTAAATATTATATATAACTTTGAAGTTGGTCACATTATAATACTGGTATTGAGTATTGTGTAGTTAATGTGTGCACTAAGAATGTTGTATGTGCATAAAATACAAAAAATTGTAATTTATATGTAACATTGAATGCTTTGTTTTAATGGTGTGAACAAGAAAAAACTTGTAGTCGTTTGTATCTTAAGATTTTGATAATTAATATTGAATGAAATTATTAAATGTAAAAATTACATGCAAAAATTGTTTTTATGTATTATGTCGATATTATTTTAGCGGCCTAACTTTTTGCAAAATAACAAGGCATAATTTATTCTAG
>CAZTNG010000012.1:0-36632 GCA_964615195.1 uncultured Enterobacterales bacterium | reverse complement strand
GCTCAAGCACAGGAAAAAGAAGAGCTTTTTTTATTTATAGATAATTCTAATATTCCAACAAATTCATTTAAACTTGATGAAAATAAATATTCAACAACACTGAACTTAACTAAAGGTTCATACACGCTGTTGATAAGTGATATCCAAAAACAATGTAAGTTAAACTTTGGTATCAAAAATAATGCAACCATTTCGTTTGCTACAGAAACAAAATTGGATAATTGCACAAAAAATGGTTTTAAAATAAATATTCCGTTTCCTGGCTTATATTTAATTTCATTTGATATAGCATCTCAAAAAGTTATCATTAGTCGTCAAAAGCAAACAACATCTTTTATTAGAAAAGCTAATGAAGGACCTTGCAATGCATGGGATCATAAAAAAGCAATTACTACAGATGTTTCAGAAATTTGGCCAGACAACACACTAATCAAAGATGCATATTCAGGAAAATCAACTTTAGTAAAAAATGGTAAAATAACATTCACACCAGCAGAAGAAAGTGAAGGAATTCTATTATTAGAAAAAGCTAATGATATTAGAATCCCCAAAAAATTTACTTGGGACAATGCTAATATTTATTTTTTATTAACAGATCGCTTTAGTAACGGAGATCCTTCAAATGATCATTCTTTTGAACGTAAGAATGATTATCCTGATGAAATCAATTTTGCGACTTGGCATGGCGGTGATTTTAAAGGAATCACTAGCAAACTTGATTATTTACAAAAACTCGGAATTAACGCCATTTGGGTATCTCCAATAGTAGAACAAATACATGGATTTGTAGGCATGGGACCTAAAGGACAATTTCCTGTTTATCCTTATCATGGTTATTGGGCTTTAGATTTTACTAAAATTGATCCAAATTTAGGTTCTGAAAAAGACTTTGCACAATTTGTAGATGAAGCACATAAAAGAGGAATTAGGGTTGTCGTTGATATTGTAATGAATCATGTAGGATATCCAAATTTAGGTGACATGCAAGATATGGGATACCCAGAAATGGCCAATATTCCCGACTTACCTAAAGAATGGAATAACTGGATACCTGAAGATGGAAATTTCAATATTTTTCAACCAATTGTTAAAGTAACAGACAAAGGATGGGATAAGTGGTGGAATCCTGATTGGGTAAGAATGAATCATATACCTTCATATGAAACATGTGATGATGAACTTAATGAACAAACAAGTTGTCTGTATTGGCTTCCTGATTTAAAGACAGAATCAAATAAATTTGTGACACTACCTCTATTTTTGCAAAACAAAAAAGATACTTTAGCTAAGAATTTACCAAATAGTACCGTGCTTGATTACCTCATCGCTTGGCAAACATATTGGGTAGAAAATTTTGGTATAGACGGATTTAGAGCAGATACAGCCAAACATGTAGAACCTATTGTATGGAAACAATTAAAACAAGCCGCAAATAAATCATTTACAAAATGGAAAGAAAAAAATCCTTCTAAGAAATTAGATGATTTACCTTTCTACTTAGTAGGAGAAGTATGGGGGCATAAGGTAGAAAAAGACTTTTATTTTAAAAATGGATTTGATGCATTAATAAATTTTGATTATCAAGACCATGCTATAGAAACAGCTCAATGCATGCATTTAGCCGAACCTATATACGAAGAGTATGCATCAAAAATAAACATTGATCCTGACTTTAATATGCTAACATTTGTTTCATCTCATGATACAAGGCTTATCTATACAGATTATTTTGATATAAATTTACAAAAAAGAATCGCAAATAGCTTTACTTTCTTACCAGGTCAAATACAAATTTATTATGGTGATGAAACAGCTAGAGGGAATATTAATACTATACAACTAGATCATGTGCCTCGGTCTGACATGAATTGGGAAGAACTTCAACAATCAAATAATGCAAATTTACTCAAACATTGGCAAAAATTACTAAATTTTAGGTTAAAACACCCTGCTATTGCCACAGGTATGCATAAACAATTGAGCCATTGGCCATACACTTTTGCTCGTACAACAAATGATGATGCAATTGTAATTGTTTCAGCAACAACTAAAAAATTTTAATTTTTAACATTTATGTTTGCAACTTTTATATAAAAATTAAATCACACATTGTATAACTAAATTAGAGAGCTCACTATAAGTTACTTATAGTTGGCTCTCTTATTTATATGTATTTTTTCTAATGTAAAAATATAAACTACATGTTGGTTAATGCTTTTTTAATGCTTTATAAGAAATATATTTCATACAATTACAAATATGCGTTATCATTTGAGAATAATAAACTACAAAGGGATTTTTTATGGAACATTCTTGTTGCAAAACATTTAGTAAAATAGGATCTGCAATTACTTTCGCACGTAATTTCGTTTTTAATGCCATTTTTTTATTAGTTATAATTTTAGTATTCTTTTCAATTATTATATCTTTATCAACGTCGAAAGAAACCACCACTAAATCTTTTAGAAAAACACCTATATTAGAAATCGATATAGTTAACACAATTAATGATGCTCCTTCTTTTATGTCCCCAACTGAGGAACTTATATCATCATTCAGCGATACAGATGATGATGCAAATTCAAGGCATCATGTTAAAGAAGTAGTTGATAGCATTGACTACGCAACAAAAGATTCTCAAATAAAATCTATTTTCTTAAATTTATCTAGAACCGATTATATTAGTTTAGACATTGTTCAAAACGTTGGAGCAAGCTTAAATAACTTTAAAAAAGCCGGCAAGAAAGTATACGTTTATGCATATAGCTACAATCAATCAACTTACGCTCTTGCAAGCTATGCCGACATAATCTATATGGACCCACTAGGAAGTATTGATCTTAATGGATTTTCTCTTAAAACTCTTTACTACAAAGATTTATTAGATAATGTCATGCTTTCAGTATATACACCTAAAGCTGGAACACATAAGAGCGCCGTTGAGCCATATAACAGAAACGATATGAGTCCTCAAGTCAAGGATGAATACCATGGTGTAGTAAATGAATTATGGCAGCAATATAGTGATATTATTCTTAAAAACAGGCCAAAGGTTAATTTTAATTCAATGATCTTTGCTTCTGATAACTACCTAAATATGTTAAAACAAAATAATGGAGACATGGCAAAAATGGCTCTAAATTTAGGTTTTGTAGATCAAATAAAAACCCCATATAACAGTCTTGCTGACATTGCAAAATTAACAAATACCACACTTAAAACCAAAAATGGCGATGAAAAACTTCGTTCAGCAAAAATGTCAGAGTACCTTGAAGCTAAACAAAATAATAATAAAGGCGAACCTAATATTGCTATAGTTTATGGCATTGGCGAAATAAGTTCGTCTAGTGATTCATCAGCTGATTTTACAGCCCAAAATATTATTCCTCAATTAAAAAGTATTGGAGAAAATACTAATATTAAAGCTGTAGTATTGTATCTAAACACCCCTGGTGGAGAAGTGTTTGCCTCTGAATTAATTAGGCGTCAACTAGTAAAACTTAGAAATAAAGGTAAAAAAATTGTAGTTTACATGGCGGGTATGACAGCTTCTGGAGGTTATTGGATATCATCAACAGCGGATAAGATTATTGCTCAACCTTCTACAATTACTGGTTCTATTGGCGTACTTGCTATAACAGGATCTGTTGACAAACTTATTAACCACTATGGTATTCATGTAGACGGAGTTACCACAAATGAAAATGGTAGCATGTCAATTTTTACCCCAATTACAAACAACCTAAAAGAAACATTACAGATAAGCATTGATAATACATATGATAATTTTGTAAATCTTGTTGCTAAAGGGCGTAACCTTACACCTAAATACGTTGATAGTATTGCACAAGGTAAAATATATACTGGTGCCCGCGGGAAAGAAATTGGCTTAGTAGATAATATTGGGGATTTAAAAGAAGCAATTTCTATAGCAGCAGAACTAGCGAAAATAAAAGATCCAGTAAATGTAATGATTTCAACACCTAAAGATCTCAATAACATAAGCTTTATTAGTAGTATTTTAGGCAAGGCTATATCTAAAGTTGATAAACCATTAGCAATAGACATTATTAATAAATTAAGCAATCATGTACCACAAAATATTCTTAAAGCAGATGGAAAGATCCAAGTGATCAGTTTAACTCCTGTAGAAATGGAACATAACTAATTTTTTATTCAATACCTGTAGTGCTCTGCCTCTAATAAGATTTAAGAACTACAGGTATTTTTATTTCATATCTAAAGTTTCAGCAATGCCGATGCTACATCTACATTTGTCATAAAAATTTTTATTGAGCCTGTCTTTAAACCTGCATCTATCAACTGAATATTACTAGTTTTTTCAGTACAAGTTATTGTTAAACAATTTGATAAATCCTGCATTCTTACTCCAATTGTACGTTCATTGAGTTCTGTAGAAATAAATTTACCATTTTTATCAAAATACGAACAACATATCGTACCAATAACACCTTCTTTATGAAGAGATTTAATATCTTCTATAGAGTACGCACCACTTTTATATGAAGTAGATTCCATTCCTATTTCACCAATGCCTACTAAAGCAATATTTGATTTTTTGCCCATAGATAAAACGTCTGCAATAAAAGGTTCTGCTCGCAAAATTTCACATGAACTAGAACTTTTTACTAAAATTGGAGCACTTAATAAAGAATATGTTCCACCTGCATTTGCCGCAAAAACACGAGCAATATTATTTGCGTGAAAATCATTACCTGATGAGCCAAAGCTACCTACTAATGGAATAAATTGCATACCTTCTCTTGTTTGCCTAGAAACAAAATTTGCAATAGCAGCATTAGTCTTTCCACTCATTACCCCAAAATTAATATTGTCTAAAAAATATTTATCTAGCACTGAAGCACAATTTTGAGCAAAAACATCTTTATTTGTAATACCATTTTGCTCAATAGCAAAAACATGAACTTCTTTTAGACCATATTTATTCTTTAGCTCATTTTCAAGAGCAAATTCCTTATCATAACGATCACTTATTGTTATCTTTATGAGCTGTCTTTCTCTTGCATAAGCCAACATTCTACATATCTGAGGCTTAGATATACCTAAAGCTTCAGAAATATCCTTCTGACTTAAATTTTGATTATAAAACATCTTACTTGCTTTAATTATTAATCGCTCATTATTATAAATAGCCATAGTAAAAAACCCTTCACCAACAAACAGCAAATTTTATATACATTATAAAATTTGCAAACACATAGAATTTCTATGAAATTACAAAATTGTTAATTTATCAATCACCTAATAATTTTTAAATAAAAAACATATGAAATAAATTTCAGTTATTGAAATTTATTATCAATATATTTTAAGATAAAGTCAATTAGTAAGGAAGGAACAAAAGTATGCAGAATAAAAAATATGGCGAATTTGGTGGGCAATATGTATCAGAATCTCTCATGCCTACATTAGTTGAACTTGAAAAGGCTTATCATGAAGCTATTGCTGATCCAAAATTTTGGGAAAAATATAACTACTACATGCACGACTATGTAGGTAGAGAAAATCCTTTATATTTGGCAGAAAATTTAACTGCTAAATATGGACCAAAAATTTATCTAAAGAGAGAAGATTTAAATCATACTGGTGCCCACAAAATAAATAATGTTATTGGCCAATTGCTATTAGCTAAGCGTATGGGAAAAACAAAAGTAATTGCTGAAACAGGAGCTGGTCAACATGGAGTTGCTACTGCTACAGGGGCGGCTTTATTTGGAATGTCATGTAGAGTATACATGGGTACAGAAGATATTGAACGTCAAAAATTAAATGTACTAAGAATGGAAATGCTCGGTGCTGAAGTTATACCTGTACACTCAGGAAGCAATACCCTCAAAGATGCAACTAATGAAGCAATAAGAGTATGGACTCATGATGCAGAAGACACATTTTATGTTATTGGTTCTGCCCTAGGTCCAGCACCATATCCTGAAATGGTTAAAAATTTTCAAAGCATTATAAGTAAAGAAGCAAAAAAACAAATTCTAGAAAAGGAAGGAAGATTACCTACTGCAGTTGTGGCTTGCTGTGGTGGTGGGTCAAATTCTATTGGTATGTTTGCAGAATTTATTGATCAACCATCTGTTTCTTTGTATGGCATTGAAGCAGCAGGATTGGGTATAAATACCGGAAAACATGCGTGTGCAATGTCTGCAAAACAAATTGGTGTTTTACATGGCATGAAATCTTATCTTTTGCAAGAAGATGATGGTAATGTAAAAATTGCATACTCAATTTCTGCAGGTCTTGACTATCCTGGTATAGGCCCAGAACACGCTTACCTTTCAAAAATTAAGCGAGTTACATATGATAGTGTGACTGATCATCAAGCTATGGAAGCATTACTCGAACTTTGTAGACTCGAAGGCATAATTCCAGCAATAGAAAGTGCTCATGCACTTGCCTATTTACCAAAGCTATGTCAAAAACTTAATAAAACAGACATAGTTATTATTTGTCTTTCAGGTAGAGGAGACAAGGATGTAAATACAATTTCGAATTACATAAAGTCTAGAGGTAAAGTTAATCATGAATAGAATTGAAATTGCAATGAATGCATTAAAGAACAAAGGAAACAAAGCTTTTATAACATATATGACAGCTGGAATGCCTAACAAAGATACTTGCCTAAACATAATAAAAGCTCAAGCTGAAGCTGGAGTAGATGTTATTGAATTAGGTATACCATTTTCAGACCCTGTAGCTGACGGACCTGTAATTCAACAAGAATCATTTAATGCAATCAATAATGGAGTAAATATCTTTAATACTTTTGAGCTTATGGAGGAATTACGTCAAAGCTGTGAAGTACCAATTATCTTTATGCTTTACTACAATACCATTCTTAACTTTGGATTAAAAAAATTCATTCAAAGGTGTATTAAATGTGGAGTAGATGGACTTATTGTACCAGATCTACCTTTTGAAGAAAGTGAAGAGCTAAGTCAAGAACTTACTGATGCAAAAGCTCCTTTGCTGATTCCTTTAATTTCTCCTATTTCTAATGATAGAATACCTATGATTTTAAAAGGATGTAGAGGTTTTGTATACTGTGTATCTAGTATGGGTGTAACAGGACAAAATGCACAAAACTTCCATAAAAATACAAAAGAATATCTAGCAAATGTAAAAAAACAGTCTTCAATTCCTGTCATAATGGGTTTTGGAATAAAAGAATATAAAGATGTTGAACCATTTATTAATTCAATTGATGGTTGTATAGTTGGCTCACATTTTATAAACATTTTGCATCAATCTAAATACGATAGTGAAGTTGCGGCTGAATATATTAAAAATTTTAAAAGTTGTTTAAATAATTAAAATTAACCACTACACAATAAAAAATCCTCAAGCAAAATTTAATTATTAACTTGAGGATTTACTGATTATCTAAACAATATTAAATTCTATTTGTTATTTCTTTTCACTCTTTTTTTGGCAAAAGCTGTTGAACATTCAGTACAAAAACCGAATTTAGATTTACTTAATTTTTTGTGCTTACTAATTATCTCATAAGGTAACACATCATCAATTTTTTCAATCTTATCTGGAACGCCCTTAAAAATTTGAATATTATCAATTGAATTATCATAATTTGAACTACTTGATTTAAGTTCAACTTGTTTTAATAACTTAACACATTGAGAACAACAAACAGGAATTAAGCCACTATGATCATTAAAATGTTTAGGGAATCCATCACTCTCTGAAGAATCTAAAACAGAACTCCAACGCATTCCAGAAACAGGTTCTGGTAAGTGGAAACATATGTCATAATTACTTGCATTAAAAAGCATTAACCAACGTTCACCATGCTCTCCATAATCACCAATATCAAGAACAAAAACCTGAGCAACAGGTGAATGCCAATCACTTGCAACTAAAGGGAAACCATTAGGATGGTACCAATTAACCTCATGGAAAGAACTATTCGATAATCGATAAAAATCATCCCTTAATTTAAGCTCAGTAAATACTTTAGAACTTAATCTAATACTAATAAGTAATTTAACGAATTTGAATAGATCTTTATTTTCTGGCGTTAAATCCCAAGATAACCAACTTATTTCATTATCTTGACAATACGCATTATTATTACCACCTTGAGTTCTTGAAATTTCATCCCCTGCCACAATATGAGGAATCCCTTGAGATAATAATACTGTTGCAAGCATATTACGTTTTATCTGTGCTCTTTTTCTTAAGATAATAGGATTTTTTGTAGGACCTTCTTCACCATAATTACTTGATAAATTATTACTACTACCATCTCTATTTTCTTCTCCATTAGCTTCATTATGTCTTTCATTGTAGCTAACGACATCTTCAAGAGTAAAACCATCATGATAAGACACGAAATTTACAGAAGAATTAATTGACCTAAAATTCTTAGGATAAATATCTCTAGACCCTAATAATCTCGTTGCAAAATCTCCCATGCAACCTTGATCGCCTCGCCAAAATGATCTAACAGTATCACGATAACGATCATTTTGCTCACTCCATTGGGCTGGGAATTGACCTACTCTATAACCATATGGTCCAATATCCCATGGTTCACCTATCAATATTGCTTTACTTATAATAGGATCTGAATTACAGGCTTTAAAAAAAGCACCATGATTTTCAAAAGAGTTAAACACATAATCATTAGTTTCTCTAGCAACTGTTACAGCTAAATCAAATCTAAATCCATCTACTTGCATCTCTGTAAGCCAATAACGTAAAGAATCTAAAACCAACTTTAAAGAAACTTCAGAAGACACATTGAAACTATTTCCACAACCAGTAACATTTGTACTTGCTTCATAGTTAATAGACTTATCTGCATTACGCTCATAAACGTAATAATTGCGGTTATCGAAACCTCTAAATGAAACATTAGGGCCACCGAATCCACCTTCCGCAGTATGGTTGTATACAACATCAAGAATTACAGCAATTCCTGCTTTATGCAGTTCTCTAACCATAGTCTTAAATTCTGTTACAGAATCATTATGGGCATAAGATGGTTCAGGGGACATGAAATTTATTGGATTATACCCCCAATAATTTGATAGTCCCATGTCAATTAAACGTGACTCACTCATTTTGCTGTATACAGGCATTAACTGAACAGCCGTCACCCCCAATTCTTTAAGATAGTTTATTACTTCAGGAGCACACATTCCTAAATATGTTCCCCTAATTTCTTTTGGAAGATTTGGGTGTAATTTTGTAAAACCTTTAACGTGAGTTTCGTATAAAATAGTCCTCTCACGACTCAAATTTGGCTTTTTAACATTCTGCCAGTCAAAATCATTATCATCAACTACAACAGATTTACTAATAAATTTAACTGAATCGTGCAAATATAAATCATAATTCCAAATCATTGGTTTATTTAATTTTTTAGCATACGGATCAATTAATAGCTTTGAAGTATCAAAACATACACCACTTTTTGGCTCATTTAAACCATCTACACTATAGGCATAAAGCTGACCTGGTTTAACACCCAAAATGAAACCATACCAAACACCGTCGCTCTTTTCTGGTAAATCAAATTTTATTAATTCTTTTTCATCTTCAGAAAATAAAACCAAAGTTACTTTAGATGCTTCTGGTGCCCATACACTAAAGTTACATCCCCCATCACGCACAAAGGCCCCTAATGGGGCCTTTGTACCAGATGAGAGCAAGAATAAATCATTGCTCATGTATCATTAATCTCCGATACGTTTAATGAAAACTGTAGCTAACGGAGGAAGATTGATCAATATTGAGTTGTTCTGACCATGCCAAGCAACATCACTTGCCTTAAAGGTTAAACCACCAACATCTTGATCACTACCCCAATAGTATTTACTATCAGTATTCAGTAATACTTTATAAGTACCTCTTGCAGGAACGCCTAAACGATAGTCCTTGTGTGGAGTTGGTGTAAAGTTACTTACTACTTCAACTTCATTCTGTCCATTTTCGTCGCGACGCATCATAGCAAAAATGCTATTTTGGTAATCGCTATGATCTAACCATACAAAGCCACATTTATCGTAGTCTGCATTATATAACGCTGGTTCAGAAGTATAAAGCTTATTCAAATCTTGAATTAACTTCTTCTGACCTTGATGCTTATCAAATTGCAATAACCACCACTGTAATTGGCTATCATGGTTCCATTCTGCAGTTTGAGCAAACTCTGTACCCATGAAGTTAAGCTTCTTACCAGGATGAGCATACATATACCCCATAAACGCACGAAGATTAGCAGCTTGCTGCCATTCATCACCAGGCATCTTATAAAGCATTGATAATTTGCCATGAACAACTTCATCATGAGATAAAGACAAAATAAAGTTTTCATCATAAGCATAAATCATGGAGAAAGTCATTTCACTATGATGATACTTACGATAAAGAGGATCTTTCTTCATATATTCAAGAGCATCATGCATCCAACCCATGTTCCATTTAAATCCGAAACCTAAACCACCAGTATAAGTTGGACGTGAAACACCCGCAAAAGCAGTTGATTCTTCAGCAATAGTCATTGCATATGGATAATTCTTGTATACTTCTTCGTTAAACCATCTTAACAAGCTTATAGCTTCATAATTATGATTACCACCATCAACATTAGGAACCCATTCACCAGCATTACGTGAATAATCCCAATATAACATTGATGCAACTGCATCTACTCTTAATGCATCTACATGATAATACTCAAGCCATACTAAAGCACTAGCTACTAGGAATTGACGAACAGTATCTCTACCAAAATCATAAATATAAGAATTCCAATCAGGATGCCATCCACGACGAGGATCTTCGTATTCATATAATGGAGTACCATCAAAACGAGCCAAGCCATGAGAATCAGAAGGGAAATGTGCTGGAACCCAATCAAGTATTACGCCAATATTATTTTCATGACATTTATCTACAAAATACTTAAAGTCATCAGCAGAACCAAAACGACTAGTTGGAGAGAATAAACCTACTGGTTGATATCCCCAAGAGCCAGAAAATGGATGCTCCATAATAGGAAGTAATTCAATATGAGTATAACCCATTTCTTTAACATAGGTCACTAACTCTTCAGCCATCTCACGATAACTAAAACTTGAACCGTCTTCATGTCTACGCCAAGAAGCAAAATGTAGTTCATAAATTGAAATAGGTTGCTTTAGCTTATCATTAAGCTGACTCTTTATCCAATCTTGATCATGCCATTCATATTTCTTTTGGTCATATACAACTGACGCAAATGAAGGGTACTGTTCAGAATAAAAACCAACAGGATCAGACTTATGAGGTAATCTATTACCCATAGGATCCTTTAATTCATACTTATATCTTTCACCTTGTGTTAGACCTGGAACAAATAGTACCCAATGGCCTAAAAGACTTCTTGCCATTGGATGACGACGTCCATCCCAAAAATTGAAATCGCCTATTATACTTACATTTGTTGCAGACGGTGCATAAACGGCAAATTTTACACCTTTTACTTTAAAGCCATCAACGTCTAATTCAACTAACTGAGCACCTAAAGTACGATAAATATTTGCAGCATTATCATGTAAGGTAGACAACCCATCAAAAGCTTCGACCTTAAACTGGTACGGATCAATGATGTTTACATTAGAATCTTGATAATGAGCATCAAAAGAATAATGAAATTCTGCTTCTGAATTAGGAAATTCACACTCAAAAAGCCCTTCTTCATCAACTTTTTTCATCTTTGCCAAAGTTTTTTTAGCATCGATTGTGCATACGTCAACACTTAACGCTCCAGGAAGCCAGGCACGTAAAACATAACCTTTCTTACCTTCAACCTTTTGTAAACCCAATTCTTCAAAAGGTTTAGCAAGGCATGCATTGTTTAATTGATCAATTAGCATTTATAAATCCTTTATTATTGCGATAATGTCTGACTAATCTCAAACATGATATGTATAGCTATTATTATCCCACGCTTTTTAACTAATCAAATAATTGAAATTAAAAATTGCAGACTACATCATTTTTTAAAGCACTATTTACATCACTTATGTAAATAGTACACAATAGTTTTAATAAAAAACCCAAGTTTTTGCACTTGGGTTTCTACAAAAATTAGCGACGTTTACTTAGAGCTAGCCTTTTGTCTTGCGTCAGTCATCTTCTTAGTTAAATCGATAACCTCTGGATCAGCAAAAATATCATCAATATTTTTAGATAATTTGCGACGCCAATTTGGATATTCATCGGATGTACCAGGAACATTAACAGGCTTATCCATTCCTAACCAATCTTCAATCTGAGTGCTAAACAATGCACAATTTCCCAAACACATATGAACTTGCATACCATCACGAAGTTCTTTAGTCATTGGACAGTTGCGACCATCTCTTGATACATTGTCCGATATAACACCATGCCAATGCATACTATCTAAAATACGGCTTTGATCTTGGTATCTTGACTCACCTATATCACGAACATTATCGTCATTATACAAACCTAGTTGCTTTCCAAGTGCTAGATCAGAATGATTCCACCAACCTTCAATTGTTGCCATATCATGAGTAGATAAAGCACTCATTGCCTGTTCAACATAATCTCTTGGAGAAATAAAACCACCATCATTTTCGCTCTTTTCCCAGAAGAAAATCTTATATGAGTGGATACCAGCTTCGCGCAAAATAGTCTTCATTTCAACTGGAACAGTACCTAAATCTTCACCAATAATTAAACAATTATTACGATGTGATTCTAAAGCTAAAATGCCAATCATATCATGTACGCGGTAGTACACATAAACACCTTGACTAGCTGGAGCTGCAGGAGGAACCCACCACAAACGTAATAATGACATTGCGTGGTCAATACGTAAAGAGCCACAATGACGCATATTAGATCTGAACAAATCGATAATAGGCTGATATTTATTTTCAATAAGTTTACTTGGATCCATTGGAGGCAAACCCCAATTCTGACCTAAAGGTCCTAATGGATCTGGTGGTGCACCTACAGATGCCTTAACACAATACAAGCTACCATTTGCCCATATTTCTTCTGAACCTGATGAAACACCTACAGCCAAATCGCGATAAATACCAACAGCCATATTGTTATCTTTTGCAACTTTATCTGCAGCTTCAAGTTGTTCATCAGCTATAAATTGTAAAAACTTATAAAATTCAATTTCGTTAGCATGGTTTTCTTGCCAATTAGCTACAAACTTTGAATCATATGAACGATATTGTTCTTCCCAAACTGGCCAACCCCATGCAACATTACCTTCTGCATAAAAAGATGCCATCATTGCATCATAAGTTGCCATTTGTAAAAGTGATTCACCGCCTTCAGCGCAGAACTTTGAGAAAGCTTTACCACGTGAACGACGCTTATCAGTTATAGAACAATTATCAAAAATCTTGTGTAAAGCTTCAAGTTTAAGCTTCATTACACCAGAATAATCTACATATTCTTTTGCACGCAAAGCCTTTAACTGGTCCCTAACTTCATCAGAGTCTACAAAGCTAACAGCATCTTGAGATTCACGGAATTCTGGAATATCAGTTACATTTATATAAATAACATTTAACCATCTACGTGATGAAGGGCTATAAGGGCTTGCTGATTCAGGATTAGCTGGATATGCAGCATGTATTGGATTTACGCCAACAAAACCAGCACCATTATCTGCTAATTTTTTAATTAAATTTGCTAGATCACCAAAATCACCTATACCCCAATTACTTGGACTTCTTAAGGTATAAAGTTGAACTGAAGGTCCCCAAACCTTAGCTCCCTGTTGAATCTTCTTTGGCTTATAACATGCTGCAGGACAAATGATCAAGCGTACAGAATCAAGGTTTCTTGATGCGGTTTTGAACTTAATCTCATGATATCCTAGAGGAAGAGCTAATGAAATGGTAACGTTGTATTCAGAATATTCAACACCATCAACTACTCTTGACTGCATCTTATGTTGAGGATTTAAGAATAGTTCACCCTTAAACTTCGAATTATTTTCTTGAATAACAGAATATGTGATTTTTGCGTTAACTTCATCATTTGTTAATCTTAAAACAAAGCTAACAGGCTTGTTTTCAACATTTACAATAACTGGCTCAACACCTGCTTTATACAATGAATCTTGCTGTTGATTAAATTGGCCAACTAAAACATCTTGATTGTCGACGTCATAACCTAAAGCCTTTAAACATTCAATCTTGCACTCACGTGAGATAAAAACCTGTTTACCAGAAGCGTCAATGTATTCATTGGCAATACCCCTAGCATTAGCAATTTGCTCTATCAAATCTGACATAAAAATATTCCGAAGTGGTTTAAAAAAATACAATGTTATTTTAACATTTTATTTCAAATTTGATACTAAAAAAAAATGTGAAAACGTTTTTATTTTCATATTAATTCACAAAACCAATATATTATTTTAATCCATTCGTTTATTATATTTTTATTAAATATTATTTCTATATCCTGATTAATATAAATAACTGTTTAACCTTTAATACTAGATATTAATCACAAAGATTTAAATTTTAATTTACATCTTTATAACAATAAAATTTGTTAAAATTAATCAATTCTTACTTAGCCATAGTTTTAATTGAAATATTACTCAGTATACATAAAGTATACAAGATAATGTATATATTAAAATTTTCTCACCCTTTATCTTTTGTAATTACGTAAAACATTGGTTAGCGTCAACTTGTCCGCGTTATCTCTTACTTAATAGTTTCTAACTTGAGACTACTTATAAAATTTTTACGAAAATTATTAATACAATTAATATAATGTGATATTTACATTAAATCAGCTTGAAATTATCTTAAGAGATAGATTTTATACTACAACAATAAGCATCTATTCAGTTTTTCTGATATAAAACGACCTAAAAAATAACAAAAACCTGTCTTTTCATATGTAAATTCACCATAAAGTTCATCTACTACATTAATATAATTCTCAAGTTAAATTTTGATTATTATGGAAATAAATTACTGTAATAAATCATTCTAAATGACATTAAAAACTTTATTTATGAACTAACGCTTGAGCTATTGCTTTATATTGTGAATTTTTTTTAATTAGTATATAATCACGGCATTAAGCGATTACGCTAAGCAATTGCTAGTACGTTACAAAAATTTCTTGACTAACATCTGAAATTGAGTAAATTATTCACTACTAGATTTTTTTATAAACAAACTACATTTTAGGTAATAAATATGACTATTAAAGTTGGTATTAACGGTTTCGGCCGTATTGGTCGTTTCGTTTTCCGTGCTGCTCAGACTCGTAATGACATCGAAATCGTAGGCATTAACGATCTTTGCCCAGTTGATTACTTAGCTTATATGTTAAAGTATGACACTATGCATGGTATCTTCCAGGGTACTATCGAAGCTGACGTAGAAAATTCACAGCTTATCGTTAATGGCAAGAAGATCCGTGTTACAGCTTGCAGAGATCCTAAGGAATTAGCTTGGGATGCAGTTGGTGCAGAATACGTTGTTGAATCAACTGGTTTATTCTTAAGCAAGGACAAGGCTCAGGCTCATATCGATGCTGGTGCTAAGTACGTTGTAATGTCAGCTCCTTCAAAGGATGACACTCCAATGTTCGTATGTGGCGTAAACTTTGATAAGTATGTAAAGGGTACTCAGTTTGTATCTAATGCATCTTGCACAACAAACTGCTTGGCTCCTATCGCTAAGGTATTAAATGACAACTTCGGCATCGCTGATGGTTTAATGACTACAGTTCACTCAACTACTGCAACTCAGAAGACAGTTGACGGTCCTTCAATGAAGGATTGGAGAGGTGGTCGTGCTGCTGCTGGAAACATCATCCCTTCATCTACTGGTGCTGCAAAGGCTGTAGGTAAGGTTATCCCTGAATTAAATGGTAAGTTAACTGGTATGTCAATGCGTGTTCCTACACTTGACGTTTCTGTAGTTGATTTAACTGTAAATCTTAAGAAGCCTGCTTCTTACAGCCAGATCTGTGCTGCTATGAAGGCTGCTGCTGAAGGCGAATTAGCTGGCGTATTAGGCTACACTGAAGATGCTGTAGTTTCATCTGATTTCTTAGGTGATACTCACACTTCTATTTTTGACGCAAAGGCTGGTATTGCTTTAACTGATACTTTCGTTAAGGTTGTTTCTTGGTACGATAACGAAATTGGTTATTCTAACAAGGTTCTTGACCTCGTAGCTCACATGGCTAAGGTTA
This sequence comes from uncultured Enterobacterales bacterium, assembly GCA_964615195.1. Lineage (GTDB taxonomy): Bacteria > Pseudomonadota > Gammaproteobacteria > Enterobacterales > Succinivibrionaceae > HGM20899. The sequence goes on along the minus strand of CAZTNG010000012.1, from coordinate 20,351 downwards.
ACGGCTAATCGTTAATATCTTAATTTAAGATATGCTTTAAACCCAGGTTTTACCTGGGTTTATTTGTTTTGCATCAAAAATTTTTAGTACTAATTCTCTACACATCATGAACTAAACATAATTTATTCTCTAGCCTATTTCAAAACAAAAAAAAACCACCTATCGGTAATATAAGTGGTTAATATCTATAATAAATAATTCTCAAAAATATCTAACAAATACTATCTTGCTCTTCTTTTAAGAGCTGCAATTCTTTTATCAAGTGGTGGATGAGTCATAAATAATTCAGAAAATCCATCCATACCTGCTATACACAAAGTCTTAACATTTTCTGGTTTTTTGTCTACATGCTGACTTTTCAAAGCATTTAATGCTTTAATCATTGCATCTTTACCTAAAACATCAGCAGATCCTGCATCTGCATGATATTCGCGCCACCTAGAAAACCACATAACCACTATAGTACCACATATTCCAAACAGCATTTGCAAAACTGAATTAATAAGGTAATAAGTCATTCTGTTAACTTCTTTATTACCTTTAAGCGCATTAGTAATAATGTTTGCTATAATGAAAGATAAAGCATATACGAATGTATTTACGATCCCTTGAACAAGAGTTTGAGTTACCATATCACCATTTGCTACATGCGACATCTCATGACCTAAAACAGCCTCAATCTCATCCTGTTCCATATTATCAAGTAAACCAGAACTAACTGCGACTAAAGCACTATTTCTATTCCATCCAGTTGCAAAAGCATTCATTTCAGAAGCTGAATAAATTCCAACTTCAGGCATTTTTACACCTTTTTTACTAGCTAATAATTCAATTGTATTTACAAGCCAACTTTCAGCCTTATTTGATGGAGTCGTAATAACTTGAACATTCATAGATTTTTTAACTATAATTTTAGATAAAAACAAACTAATTAATGAACCAGCGAACCCCATAATTGCAGAAAAAATCAATATTGTAATAATACCACCATTTCCAATCTGTACATTTGCTACAGATAATATGATAGAAAATACAATACCAACTACAAACAACACTCCGAGCATCGTTAAACAATATACTATTCCACGTCCAAACACTATAATTCTCCCTAACATCCACTTATTAAGTTTATATTTATACTATCAATTGCATTTTTAGGTTCTCCATCCAAAACATAAGGAATATCTCCCAAAAAATGACAATCTAGCATTTTTTTTAAAGTTTCAAGATTTTCTTCATAATATGGCATCTTAATTGATGTCACACTATGTGTTACGAATCCTAATAATTTAAACCCTTTATTTTTAATTTCTCTTACAGTTAATAAAGCATGGTTTAAGCAACCTAACTTCATACCTACAACCAACAAAACTTCCATCGTTTTAAGTCTTGGCCATTCGGGTAAAATCATTGAATTATTTATAGGTAAACACCACCCTCCTGCCCCTTCAGTAATAATAAAATCACATTGTGAGTCCTCTGCTTTTTCTAAACCTTCATCCAATTTACCAAATTCAATTGGAACATTAGTTTTATTAGCTGCAATGTGAGGAGCAATGAATTCATCATATGCATAAGCCGTTAAATCAAGAGGATTTAACGGTAAATTACAAGCTTTTAAATGCGCGTTTAAATCTGCATTTTCTCCATTTTCAAAACCTGCAACTATAGGCTTATAAGGTCTAACAGAATACCCTTGAGATCTTAATGCCAAAGTTAAAACACATGAACAAAATGTCTTACCTACATCGGTATCAGTACCTGTTACAAAAATTTTTCTATTCACACGATCTCCTACAAATAAACAGGGATATAATCTACAAATACTTAAGCATCGTCATTACATATTAAACTAATGGACAGTATCATTTTAAACTAATAAACTCAATTGTTAAACTCTTAACTTGATCTCAATTTTAATGTTGAATTTACTCAGCTTCATGACATTTATCTCAAATAATGACATAGTTAAAATTAAAATTTTCAGAGGACTTTACAATGTTAGGTCAAATTATTAATTTACCAACAAAAAATAGCGATGGCGTTATATACGGATTTGATAATAACGTGTACTATTTTACAGATGAGGACTCAAATAAAAATACATATCTAGATATTGGTGTAGAGATAGATTTCATTCAGCGCGAAAGTATAAAGGGCAATCAAAAAAAATTTAGAACTTATGTAACGATAAATAAAAGTAACGGCAGACATCTAAATATAGAAGATTGCCAAATTTTTATAACAGACGAAAAAAATCCTAAAAATTTAAACGTTTTTGAATCTATTAAAAGTTATAGGATATTCGGAGAGAGTATTTCTAAAGAACAAGCTCTTCAGGAATTAATACAAGTTGCAAAGAGTTGTAATGCTAATGCCATTATTGACGTAAAGTTAAACATCATTTTTAATTCAGTAAAATCCTTCCTTTTGTACCAATATAGTGGAACTCTAGCTCAAGCTGAAAGAATTGAAAAGGAAACTACTCCTTGTAATGCAATACCTCCAAAACCAATACAAATAAACAAAAAATTAATCAAAAAATACTCACCTAACGAATATACAAAGCATGCATTAAGATTACTAATGATAATTTTCATTTTGTTTTTCTTGCCACTTTGGGGCCAAATATTGATGGATTATTCTAATATAATTCCTAGAATTATTACTGTTCCAGCAGGTCTATTTATTTTTATATGTTCCTTTTTAATTTATGTAAATATAAATCCTCATATTAATTGTGGATACCTCACAAAAAAAACTGTTGATAACAATAACTAGCCCATTTAACACCTACATTATTGATATAAACATAATTTAATTTTATGAAGTACTTACCCATATTCATATTAATTCGCTTTATTTACTAAAAACCAATGGTAAAATTGTTTTATCAATTTACAGAGGTTTAATTATGGATATATCAGCATTATTTAAAATTACACACGGCGTTTATCTTATAGGTGTTAAAGATCCTGATGGTCGTTTATGTGGATGCATTGTAGACGCTCTTCTTCAAGCTACATACACACCTTTAGGCATAGAGTTGTGTACAAACAAAAATACTTATACTACGGAATGTATAAGGAATTCACGTGAATTTACAGTATCCATACTACCTGAAAATGCAGATCCAAAAATCATTGCTAAATTTGGCCTAAATTCCTCTCGTGACTGCAATAAATGGGAAAATATTGATTATAATTTATTAGAAGGATTACCTACACTTAAAGATTGCTTAAGTACATTTAAGGTAAAAGTATTTCACGAATTAGAATTATCAACACATATATTATGGAGTTGTGAAGTTGTAGCAACTGAAGATATACATTCAGGAACTCCAATGACCTATGGATTTTATCGAGAACATATAGCGGATTTAGCTAAAAGAGCTCAAAACGGAGAAGATGTACAGCCATATACTGAAGAGAAATCACTAAAAATTCCTGAAAATACTCCTAAATATGTTTGCGGAGTTTGTGGATATGCATATGAAGGAGATATTCCTTTCGAAGATCTTCCTGATGATTGGACTTGTCCAAACTGTGGAATGAAAAAAGAAGTTTTTTCAAAAATTTAAAAGATAACAATATTGTTTTATTATCTAAGATAGATATACCTTGCTATTATATTCACAAAATAACAAGGTATATTAAATCTTAACAACTAAATTCTATTACAAATGTTTACCGTAAAAAGAAAAACCATTTTCATCAAACTTAATTTCTGACTCGTAAACTTTAGGCTCAACTTCCTTTACATAATGCAATGCAACAAGTGAATGTATTTGAGAACTAAATCCTGGATATATAGCATCAAGAATTTTGTCGTCGAAATGAACTTTTGCCTCAGCATTAATACCCTGCGGTGAAGAATGATTAATTAAGGAACGGATTGGAGTTAAACTCTTACCAGATATTTTGAAAACACCATCATCAATCTTGCCAGAAAAATCATGCAACACAAATTGTAAACCTATATTTTCAGTAGCAGGTAATACTTCAGAAATCTTTTTACCAGTATTTTCTGGCAAACCAACAATCTGAGGATAAATTATAAACAAATTTTTAAAATCTTCAGCTTTCATATCTACAATAGATAAAGCAAAGTTAAAACTATCTAGTTTCTTCATTTGTTTTGGATTGCCACCAAAGAAAAATACCAAAGGATCATTAAAAGATGCAGATTCTATAGTGTTAGTATATGAAACTCCTAAAGTATCATTTGGACCTTTCTTTATACGATTAGTAAATAATATATTTTTAAAATCAGCTTTATATTCCTTATCTAAATTAAATAAAACATCACCAATTTTAATATCTGAGTCGCCGAGCAAGTATGAAATTGTATTACCTGTTCCACCCAAGTTACTAACTTCAAAACTTAACTTGTTATCTTTACTAGCACAACTAATCTTTGGGACAAACCAATTATAATTTGAACTAATTTCACCATCTCTAATATTTTGTAAAATTTTATCAGGATCGTTTGTTACTGAAGCAGTTCTAGGAGAATCAACATTCATTTCAATATTATCTATCGCGCAAGCAACACCTTTATTATCATCAATATTGATTTCACCGAAGCGAGCTTCGCCAACAAATTTATCACCTAATATTGTATAAGTTAAAGTTATTTCACTCTTAGGAGTATTTGTAATGTAAGCATTTTTTAACAATTTAGCTAAAGAACCAACGTCGTAATTGGGAGTAATAACTGTTGTCGACCCTGTTAATTCAAATGTTGTTTTTGCATCAAATACAATTGATTCATTTTGAAAATTATATGCAACGCGTGTGGTTCTTGTGTTGTAAGTTTTATCTTGTTCTTCTACAGTTATCTTAGTGCCATCTATTTTTATGTTTCTTATTTTTTCTAGCTGAGCATCATAAATCTTATTACCCAAATAAATACTTGCTGGATAAGCAACAGCCGCTACTGTAATCAATACGGCACCTAATGTTATTCCTAATTTTGCACCAACACCCATTTTTCTTTCCTTTATACTTATTTAATTAAAATTCTTTTATTTAGAACCTTTTGCATCATGCATTTTAGCTAATAGACTTTTGCTTTCCTTTAAAAACGATTCAGCATATTCTCCAAAATAAGCTCTTGCATTCTTAAAATCTTCAATGAAAGCATCCCTATTACAATCTTTGAGCATTTTAATAGCCTCACCAAGTTGTTTGTGATACCTTTCAATTAAAGCAATATTTTTTCTTGAAGATAAAATTATATCAGCATACAAAGCAGGATCTTGAGCAAAAAGTCTACCAACCATCATTAGTTCCATACGATAAATTGGCGAGCTTAAACTCATTAAACATTTAAGATCTTTATTTTCCTTTGCTAAAAATGTTCCATAACAATAAGTTGTAAAATGGCGTAACGCTTGGATATAACTCATGGCATCGTCATGATCAGCCGCGTCTATACGAAGCACATTAGCCCCCCAAAGTTCCATTTGCTTATACAACCACATACACTTTTCATCATCTCGACCCTCAGCCCAAATTACTAACTGCTTTGGCATAGTTGAAATATCTGGTCCAAACATAGGATGCAAGCCAACAACAGGGCCTTTATGAACCTCTAACATTGTTTTTAATGGCATAGACTTAACAGAAGTAAAATCAGCGAGAATACAATTATTAGGTAAGAAATCAAGCTTTCTAATAACCATTTCAGTTTTATCTATTGGAACACATACTATGACAAGAGAAGCATCCTTAAAAATCTCTGCAGCATTGTCCCAATCACGAGATCCCATTACCTCAACATTGTAATTTGAAGAAACAAATAGTTTTGCAAAAATTCTTCCCATTCCACCTCTACCGCCAATAATGACGATTTTTTTAACTTGTGGATTCAAACACTTGAAGCCAGCACCATCCTCAGCACCATATGATTCACGCATTAGACGTCTCAAAACATCTTCAATCAAATCAGGACTTATACCTTTCGATTCAGCTTCAGCTCGACGACGTTCTAAAAGTTGAGACTCTCTTTCAGGTACGTATACCGGAGTTCCAATTTCACTTTTTATGCGTCCAACTTCTTTAACAAGCGCTAAACGTTTTTCAAATACTGAAATTAACTCACTATCAACTAAATCAATTTGCTTTCTTATTTCTGCTAATTCATTACTCATTATTATTTACTCATCAATCTCATCTAAATAGCTGTCTACATCAGTTGATTCTTCAACGCTTTTTTCATCACCTACAAGTGAAGCCTCATACATTAAATAAAAATCTCTTGCTTGTGAATATGGATCTAAAGCATTAGATAAAACTTCATCCTGTTTAAGTACCCTTGCACGACTATCGACTCCATTTGTTGCCCAAAATGCCATATCAAGCCACCAAGGGAAATAAGTAAATGGGAAATACATTGTATCTATAGTATCACCTATCAAGCTTCTATATGTTCCAACGCCATATATAGGCAATACAACGTAACCACCCTGATCGACACCCCATTTTCCTAAAGCTGTAGAAAGTGTCATTCTTTTTCTTTCAAGATTCATATGAGATGCGACATCAAAGCAACCACCAATACCTATTGTTGAATTAATTGCAAATCTAGCCAAACTTACTGAGCTATCAACCGGTTCTAAGGCTACCAAGTTATTAACAGTGTTATTAACTTCCCTTAAATTTTGATTAAAATTATATACACAAGAACGAATTCCTTCAGGAATATATGTTGCGTAAGCAATAGAAACAGGTCTTAAAAAATTCTTATCTAGGAAATCATAATTTACGGCCCATCCTATTCTTCTATTAGGAGTTTCATAAACATCTAATGCATTCCCTGATAAATAGGTATAACCATAGCTATAATTCTTATCAACATGAATTGTATTTCTTGGGTTCATTATAGAAATTGAAGAACGTGCTGCATGGGCGTTTGTCACCAAAAATGAAGTACTTACCAAAATTAAAAGTAAGGTTCCTACTGAATTAAAACTTTTCATAATACAACTATCTCAAATCATGATTAAACATTAGCTAATGTTAAACTAAAGCTAAATTAAATCACAAACAAATATCTCAACAAAAATATTGTTAATAATGACTTAATTATAGCAAATTATCCTCAATTTTAATTGCTAAAAATACGACAATATAAAAGTTTACCAAAGAAACAATGTTTAATACTTGAATATAAGATTAATGTTATGCACCATAAGCATATAAATTTTCAATATTAAACAATTATTTCGTATACACGCTATTGTCAAAAATATACTTAAGTCTTAATATGTAATTGAAGACTACACTTTTATAGTGTTACACCTTGTCATTAAATTTAGGAGCTTTTATGAGATTTTTTTCAAAAGTAACAATCACTATGATTGTATCACTGATTTTATGTACATCTGCATTGTGCTCAGACAGAAAAACTTATAGAGATCCATATGGGAATCAGGTATATACATCAAATGCTGAAAATAACTCCACAACCGTTTATCGCGATCAATATGGAAACAAAACAGGATCTGCAAAAATAAATAATCAAGGCGATGTAACTTATCGAGACAAATACGGCAATAAAACAGGTTCTAGCACAACAAATTCAAGAGGTGATACTGTTTATAAAGACAAGTATGGTAATAAAACAGGTTCTAGCACAACAAACTCAAGAGGAGAAACTGTTTATAAAGACAAGTACGGTAATAAAACAGGTTCTAGCACAACAAATTCAAGAGGAGAAACTGTTTACAAAGATAAATATGGCAATAAAGTCATGAGTTCAAAATAACAAATAACTTTAATGATTGGGTGGTAACAGTACAACGAACTAAACTTTCTTATTAATATGTTTGTTACCATCTTTTGAAGTCCAACTTTCTGGAGTCTTTCCTTGAAGAAAATAAGAATAAGCAATAATTTCGGATATAACTAAAAACAAAGGTCTAGGTATAGAATCACCTTCCTTCAAATTATCTAAATGCTTTAATAATGTAGGATCTTTATGAACATACACCCCTAATTCTTTAGCCATCCCAATAATATCTTCAGCATACTTTCCATCACCCTTAGCTGCGACTATAGGAACAGTGTCTTTTGAAGCATCAAATTTTAAACTAATTGCTTTTTGGGGATTTTCATCCATAAAAACACCTAAATATTAAGAGACAATCCATCATTATTAACATTCCCACTATTGGATGAACTTTCATTTTTACTGATTGGTGGGTACACTGTACCAATTCTTGCAGATATCGGAGATACATTAAAGCCATAATTAGATAGCCTTTCACTAAGAGTATCCATAGTTTCCTTAACTTTCTGCATAGCATTCAATTTTTCAGTAACTACATTTATTTTCAAATCAGGAACTTTTAATGATGTTCTAATTTGCATAGGACCTAATTCTGAAAGTTCAAAGAAGAAATTTAAGCGCCATTCTATTGCATCATCACCATTCTTTTGGTGTTCAACCATCAAAGCACCTTCTCTTCCACCTTCAAATGAAGGCGGCAATGGTATATAAGATGGTAAAGGAAAATCAGAAGTTACAGAATTTAAATTTTGCAATCTTTCAATTTGCTGTAAAGTTTGATTTAACGAATTTTGAGGCCAAGTTTTATCATTACCCAAGGATGCATTTTGTAAAATTTGCTTGAATTTATCAGTTTGCTTAAATTTATCAATGTTCTTGCCTAACTGTTTAAACCTTATAGATAACAACATTAATGCCCATTGCTGCATTGCTTGAGCTCTAGCACCAGTAGCTGACAAAGGCGCATTAACAAACCCCAACCACTCAGCAACAGATTGTAAATCACCCAAAGGATTAGTCATCGCTTGATGAATTGAAGCTGCCATTTTCTTTATTTCAGGTGTTACTTTACCATCATTTATTACTTGACTAAGACTTCTTAACATATCATCCATTGATAAGCTTTTTAACTCAATATTAGTAATATCTTTTGATTGAACACCACTTTTTTCTGTAGCAGACGTTTTATTTCCAAAAAATTTAGATATTTTTCCAAAAATAGAATTCTTTTCTTCTTTTTGGGTACCAAGACTAACTGCGTCAGTATTTGCTATATTTCCAATTTTATCTACATCTTCACTCACATTTTCTTGTAGTGTTGAATTTTTTGAAATTCCCTTAACCCAAGATGAACTACTATATTCAACGTTTACCATAGATGCAGATTTATCAGTAGCCAAATTAAGATTACTATTGGTATTATTTGGTGTCTGATTAAGCTCTTTCTTAGCAACTTCTTCTAAATTTTTTTCACCTTGTAAAGTCTTATCAGAGTTGACGGCAAAATCATTTCTAACCTTCATAATTCCGTCATCATCAATATCATTTACATCATTAGAAACTTTAATCATAGATTCCGCTTGAGACGTAATTTGAAAGAATTCTGGACTCAATGAATCTTCAGCTGCTAAGACTTCTTGATTATTTTCAGAATTTATATATGCTGAGTTCTGATAATCTCCTACAAAAAATGGTTTAAAATTAGCCTCTTTATTTACATCACCAACATTAGTATTTAAAGAATCATCCAAACTAATTGAATCAGGTATATGTGCTGTTTGCGCAGAAAAATCATCAGCTATGTCATTTGTATTATTTGTTACTTCTTTAGAAGAAGTGGTAGGAAAGGCATTTTTTACCAACTCCTGCTGTGCCACCTTTTCAAGGTTACTATATAACGCATTTGAATTCTTACTATCATTAGGATCAATATCGGTAACTATTCGAGTAACAATATCAGCACCACCTAATGATTTATCTCCAGCAAATATAGACACATTCAAAGCACTAGAACCTAATTTTTTTCCACCATGACTAATTTCAATATCGTCTTCTAAATTTACGTTTGGTAAAACTGTTTGTGATGTTTCATCTGTTAGTAATTCAGGTTGCATAATTTCCGGTTCTTCAACATGAACTAAATCACTAGCAAGAACTTTCGGTGCACTTGATTCATTGGGAATGATAGCATCAGTATCTTCAATAACAATAGCCTCATTTGGCTTTAAGGTATCAACCTTTATTGTATTATCTAGCAGTACATTTTTCATCGTCTGTTCTACAGCTCTGCTTATAACTGGCTGTACTTGTGCATTTGCCTTTTGAGCAGCATCATCAAATAAATTGGACTGCTGTGCAGCTGCTACCGCAGTAGATAATATATACTTGATTCTTTCCTCATCACCTTCATCTAGTGGTGCTCCTTGCTGTTTAGATACAGGCAAGGAAAAATTATTATATTCATCAATAAGATCTATATTTGTAATTCCTGTATCAGCAGTCATGTCGCTACCCATCTGATTTTCCAAATTATTTGTGGTTTGCACATAATTTTCTGTTACGTTGTCTTGATTGGCGATTGCAGTTTCTAATGATTTCAATACAGCATCATTTAGTAGACTTTTGTCAACAATTGTACTTTTATTTAATGTTGTATTATTTGAAATTTTATCTGATGATACATTTACGCTACTTGAAACATCCTCTTGTGAATCATAATCAGTAGTTTTAATTACATCTTTTGACTCATCTAAAATCTGCCTAGCTAAACTTTCTATACTTTCTTTTTTAGTTATTTTTTTCTTTTCTTGAATAGATTGCTCATCAGCAATGTTTTTCTGTACCTCTGAACTTCTTTTTGACAATTCTCTCACTGTAATATCCATAGGACTTTGATCAGAAACTTTTGTACTTTCTAAATCATCAGTAGTAGATACACTGTCATCTAGTAAATGTGCTTCTCTTGCTGTATTTGCAGCTCTATTAATAATATCACCTACACGCTTAGCTATAACTTCACTAGTTTCATCATCAAAATTGTTATTTTTATTAGCAAATATATCCAAATATGTAAAATCATCAGGTATATCTGAAACAGCAAGTTCAATAAATTCAGCCATTTTTGCTCTTGTACTACTAGGTAAGATTACTTGTCCACCTTCCCTACCCATAGAAGCAATAACATCTGGTTGATTTGCTCTTATAAATTCAACAGTTGCCCTAATTAGTTTATTAATAATCTGTTCAGCTTTTGGGGATAAATCAACTTCAGGTGGAAAAATTTGCTCAACAGCTAACTGCCTAGAGGTTGCAGGAGAAATATTGTCAGCTGTAGTTTTATTTACTACAAGCTCACACAAATAACGCATTAGAGCTTTCCCTGGCTCGTTACTTTCTTGAAAGATTCTAGGTAGAGTATCACAGTAACTTCTAAGTTTATCAACAGCATCGGCTGTTTTAACTACTTCAACCCTACTAGTAAGATCATTTGCTATTTGCTCTTGAAGATCTATATCCCTAAGAATCACTCGTGTTGTTAAATCTAGTAATGGTTTATCATTTGGTACTTGATTAGCATTTTGAGCACGCTGAGGATCTGTTGCCAACGTAGCGATATGTCTTTGAAGTGTTGATTGTGCTAAAGACAACTCTTCACATAAAGATCCCTGTTCGCTAGTTAAAACACCTAGGTATGAATAGGCAGCACTAACGTTTACAGTTGACGAATGGGAATTACCATCTTCGACTGCAACATTTTGATTTTCTGTTTGACTACTAGTTTTTATTACATTTGTAGCATTTAACTCAGTAGCATTCATTACAATTCATCCGCATCCCTAAAACAAAACATAATCTGCATATTTTATCACACTGTGGAATAAATTTACGCATAGCACCAAAACGCGATAAATTATCTTAGAATTACCGCACAATTCAAAATTATCAAATAGTTATTTATTCCAAACACTCACCTATATTTTACCAATATCACCCAAAAACATCTCAAAATTGGCACAAAAATTTAATTAAATAAATTCTCAAAAAAATCCTTTGTTCCATCAACAGCATTTTCAAAAAAGTTCTTACAATCCTTCCTTTGAGCGGAAGTAATCATATCTGTTCTCACTGGTAAACGAATATAATTTGCTACATCGCGGCAATTATCTTCATTCATAATAAATCCTTCATGATTAAAATTAACGAATGAAATTCCCTCAGGTCTAGCTAAATCTAGTGATTTAACACCTCTAATTGATACAAATTTATCATAAACTTTTAGAGCTCCAGATGAACCAGTTAGTTTTGTACTTGTGTTATCATCATTTCCGATCCACACTGTCATAAGTTCATCATTATCAAAACCGCTAAACCATGAATCTCGAGAATCATTTGAAGTTCCTGTTTTTCCTGCTAAAACCATATCAGCTTTAACATTTGGATTAGCTCTAAGAGATCTTGCTGTTCCTTCAGTTGTTACTACAGTCATGCCATATATAGCTAAATATGCATTTCTAGGATCAACAACCTGTTTTGCATCTAAGACTGCAGCTCTATCGTAAATAACTTCTTTTTTGGCTATAACCGTTCTTATAGCAGATAATGGTTTATAAGCTCCTTCAGTTGCAATTGTTGCATACATCTGATTAACTTCAAATGGTGTCATAGCAACACTTCCTAAAAAAACACTAGGCACTGGATCTATATTTTCTCTAACACCCAATCTATGTAAATTATCTACTAATTGATCGACACCATAATTCATACCGACTCTTACCATTGGGACATTCCTGGATTGTGCAAATCCTTTATATAAATGTAGCCAACCTAAAAATTTACCATCAAAATTTCTAGGTGTCCAAGTCGTTCCATTTTTCAATTTAATTGTTACTGGACTATCATATACCATAGACCCTAAATGCCAACCATTATTAAATGCTGTTAAATAAGCTGCAGGCTTAACTAAAGAACCAATTTGTCTTTTAGCTTTTGTTACTCGATTTAATCCTGGAAATGAAGGATCACTGCTACCAACTACAGCTAAAACGTCACCTGTTCTCCAATTGCTAACAACAACAGCAGTTTGAAGAGATTTCTGCTTATATTTTTTAGCTAACGTTGGTATTACTTGTCTAACAGCACTATCAGCTGCAAGCTGAACTTGAGGATCAAGACTTGTAAAAATTACCATATCTTCATTAGACAAATAATCCGGACCTAAAGCTGTTTCTAATTCACTCTTAAGTAAACTTATGTAACCTGGAACCTTCATTATTCCAAAATTATCATTATTGATTACACCTAAAGGCTTAGAACTATATTTCTTATAATCATTTTCAGAAATTTTTCCAGCATCAACCATTAATTTTAATACAAGATTACGACGCTGCAATGCTCTCTCAGGATTTCGTCTTGGATCATACAATGAAGGACCTTTAATCATACCTACCATTAATGCAACTTGATCCCAGGTTAATTCATTAACAGGTACACCAAAATAAAAATATGAGGCTAATCCAAAACCATAAATATCCTTTGAACCGTGACCTAAATAAATTTCATTAAAATACATCTCTAAAACTTGATCTTTTCCATATCTAGCATCAACAATTAAAGACATAAATAATTCACGTATTTTTCTATCAAAGCTTTTTTCTCTAGTAAGGAAATAATTTTTAACAAGCTGCTGAGTAATTGTACTTCCGCCTTGGACAGTTTTTCCTGCCTTTAAATTTATAGCCATAGCTCTAATTATTGCCCAAGGATTAACACCATAATGATCATAAAAGCTACGATCTTCAACATATATTAAAGTATCAATAAGCTTTTGAGGTATATCATCAAGAGTTATCACAATTCTGTCTTCTTCGTTATGAGCTGAAAGTCTATCTAATAAAACAGGATCCATTAATATATAATCAATATCACCTTTTGTATCTGCGTCTTGAATTCTAGAAATTTTATTATTATTGAAGCTAATCAATATCGGTCTTGACTCTTCTCTTCCATCAGGAAAATCAAAAGCTCTACGAATAATAACTAATTTTGATTTATCAACACTTTCACCATATTCACCAGGATTTTTAGGATTTTTTACAAGTCTATATTTTAAAAGTAATAACTCATGTTTCATTTGATCATAAGTAATTTTTTGATCAACAGTAAGCTCTAACGGCCTACTATAAACAATTGCAGGTGTAGACCATTTATGTTCTGCTTCTAAACGACTACTAGAAACTTGGAAGTAGTAATAAACAATAATTCCTGAAATCACAAAAATAAAAACAATGCTTAATTTAACAAATAAACATAAAAATTTTCTTCGCCATGACGCTTTACTTGCTTTATTACCAGACATTTATAAATAACCAACTCGACCAAAAATAATAGACGTAAATAATAGATATCGCGAATTATATACTTAACTTACTTTATTTGGTGCAATATTCATAAATATCACTCTAAAAATATTAAATATTTCTAGAAAATTAACTATTATCAATATACTAAATACCATACTGAAAACAATCTTTACTTCGAATACTAAAAATGATAAAAACACCATATAAGTGAATTTTAAATAGCTGATTTATAGAAGACTTTTCACATTTTAAAGTAACCATCCAAAAAATTTTTCATCTAATGAATTAACATTTTTTATAAAAATGCCACATAACACATAATTTATTAAAAATTAATACAAATTTAATGCACTTGCTAATAAACAACATATATAATAAAAATTTCTTGCTGTTTTTATTTGGAGTTAACCTTACTAAATTGTGAGGTAAAAATATAAACAGTAATAATAATGTGAGGATAGCTTTGTTACAGATTAATAATACACATAAACTCGTTTAATGTATTTTTCAAATCAGTAGCAGGAAACGTAATATTGTTTGACTTTACTTTTTCTACAAAAAGCATTCCTAATGAAAAAAGTTATAATAGGAGATAGACTATGAGCGACAACAAAAATTTCGAATTGGGTCCTCTAGCCATTGCCGGCGTTGCTCCATATGAAGTAAAGCCTGGTGAAGAATACATGAACGATAAGCAGAAGTCTCACTTCCGCAAAATACTCGAAGCATGGCATGCTCAACTAAGACAAGAAGTTGAGCGTACAATTGACCACATGAACGATGAAACTGCAAATTATCCAGATCCTCTAGATAGAGCGACTCAAGAAGAAGAATTTGCTTTAGAATTGAGAGCTCGTGATCGCGAAAGAAAGCTTATCAAAAAAATTGAAAAAACAATTCGTAAGCTAGATTCTGACGACTTTGGTTATTGCGACGATTGCGGCGAGGAGATAGGTATCAAAAGACTTGAAGCTCGACCAACAGCAGACCTTTGCGTAAATTGTAAATTATTAGCAGAAACTAAGGAAAAGCAAGGAGTTAAATAGGTGCAAACCTATTGTGGCCGATTTGCACCAAGTCCTACAGGTGAGTTGCATTTTGGCTCCCTAATTACTGCTTTAGGTAGTTTTCTAAGAGCCAGAAGCCAAAAAGGCTTCTGGCATTTGCGTATTGAGGACATTGATTTTCTCAGATGTAAAAAGATTTACTCTGAAAATATTCTTCGGTGTTTGGATGCTTTTTGTTTAAATATTGATGGATCAATATTATATCAATCCCAAAGATTAGATTTGTATGAAGAGGTTTTATCAAAACTAATAAAACATAACCAAACTTATGGCTGTGATTGTTCTAGATCCATTATTAAAGCAAACAATGGCATACACCCAGCTTTCTGTATTGAAAAAAAATTACCACCTGTAACTCCTTACGCTATTCGTTTTATCAATAATAGCAATATCACAAATTTTGAAGATTTAATTCATGGAAATATATCTCTTAATATCAAAAATGAAGATTTCATACTCAAACGTCACGATGGATTCTTTGCATATAATTTAGTAAGTGTAATAGATGACAATATAACAGGTATTACTGAAATCGTTAGAGGAAATGATTTAATAATAGATACATTTAAACAAATTAGTCTAATGAAAGCTTTACAATACAATATTCCTAAATACATTCACCTACCACTAGCTCTTGACAAAAATGGATTAAAAATTTCTAAACAAAACCATGCAACTCCTTTAAATTTAAATAACGCACCAGAACTATTAAAAAAAGCTTTATCCTTTTTAGGACAACCAATTCCTCTAGGAAACAATTGCAGTTCAATAATATCAGAAGCTATTAACCAATTTAATTATAAAAAAATACCATTAGAAAATCATTTAAGTTAAAACAACCTATAAAAGTCTAAGATTTTCTTGTATATATTTTATATAAACACTTCCAATTTATAAAATATATAGCAAACAATTATCTTCTTTGAGATTTTTATAACAAAAAATAGTATCATAGTTCCTATAATTTCAATTTTAATAGAAATAAGCTTAATAAATGTGGAAAATGAAACCACAAATTAATGAAAATAAAATACACTTGGAGGTGTACTATTTTAGCAGATACACTAAAACTAGAAGCTTTAGCAGCAAAAAACAAAGCTCTAGTTGATAAGCAGGGTTCAGCCCATCTAACTCTGCCAGGAAACTTAATAGACAAAAGTTTAATAAGTAAAGAAGCATTACAGGTTATCAGAAAATTACACACAGCAAATTATAGAGCCTATCTTGTTGGTGGTGGCGTTAGAGATTTACTACTTGGAAAAGCGCCCAAGGATTTTGACGTGGTTACAGATGCCACTCCAGAACAGGTAAAAAAAATCTTTAATCGTTCTCGCATAATAGGACGCCGATTTAGATTGGTACATGTAATATTCAATAACACTATTATTGAAGTTGCCACATTCCGCAGAAAAGAAGATGAAGTTTCAGATAAAAATAAATTCACTTCTGAAAATGGAATGCTTCTAAGAGACAATCAATACGGAACTAATTTAAGTGAAGACGCTATACGCAGAGATTATAGTATAAATGCACTTTATTACTCCCCTTATGAAAATGCCATCCATGATTATCATGGCGGTTTTTACGATTTGTTACACGGTAATATAGAGATAATTGGTGATCCTAATCTGCGATTCCGTGAAGATCCTGTTAGAATGATTAGAGCTTACCGCTTTGCAGCGAAACTCGGATTTACAATAACTGATCGCACAAAAGAATTAATACCTGACCTACTGCCTTTATTAAAACAAATCCCAGCTGCGAGAATGTTTGAGGAATTCAATAAGTTATTCCTAACAGGACATGGAGCTCAAAGTTTTGAGTTAATAATGAGTGATAGTGTGATGCAATATCTGCTTACTGAGCAGGGTTCGTTACTTGAAGATCATGAATTTTTTGATTTTATTCATTTCTCTCTTGTTAGTTCAGATCAAAGGTATAATCAAGGTAAGCGCAACATGCCTCACTTCTTGTATGCAGTTATGTTATGGCCTCTTGTTGAACACCTATACCGTAGGATGACTACTTTAGAAAAATACATGTTCCTAAAACCTGAACAAATCATGGAAATGGGTGCAAAAATTGTATTAGGTAAACAAAATGAAATCACGTCCATTCCTGCTAAAGCAGTCACAGATATAATTGATATATGGAAAATGTTGATTGAGTTGGAAGAACCTCAAAATCAAAATAATCCTGAACAATTAGTTTGGAGAGGTATTTTTAGAGCTTCCATGGATTTCTTTATCTTGCGTTCACACTTTGATCCAGAACTAAAACCAATAGCAAAGCTATGGCAATCTGCTTACGAATTTTACGTTCCAATTGAAATGCGTAGCCGTAAGTCGCTTATAAAGCAACAAGAAGAAAATCCTCAACCTAAGAAAACTAGATTTAAAGCTAGAGTTTCTCAGGTGAAACGTGAAAATGGACCATCTCCATATAGAAATGAGAAGCAGCATAACAGCAGTAAAAAAAGTTTTAGACGTCAAAAACCTAGTGCTAAAAATATAAATATTAATGCAATGGAATAATTGGCAAGTCTAGGATAATTTAAAATGACAGTAACAGCAATTATAGGTTTAGGTTCTAACCTTGAAGATCCGCAAAATCAAATAAAACAGGCTATAGTAGAATTGAGTCAACTATCACAAACATGCTTGATTAAAACAAGCAGTCTTTATTCTACCAAACCTGTTGGACCTCAAGATCAACCTAATTTTATTAATGCTGTTGCTGAAATTGAAACAAATTTAAGCGCTCATGAACTTCTAGATGGACTACAATTATTAGAACAAAAACATCGTCGAATTAGAAATAGACATTGGGGCCCAAGAACTCTAGATTTAGATTTATTATTCTATGGTAATGAAAACATATCAACCCAAAGATTAACGGTGCCTCATCCTGAAATACTTAACCGTGCATTTGTAGTGATTCCACTTTTAGAAATATTTCCTCAATTCATACTTAACAATAATGAAAAGCTTTGTAATTATTTAAAAAATCTTCCACTGGAAGATGTTATAGCTATCAAAAAAATCAAAGACAATTAGCTCTTTGTCATTCAATTAGCAATGTAGTATACTTTGCGCTGTTACATTCAAACCTAAAACATAGGTACAGAATGTTGTGGAGGACGGTTAAAATGACTGTAACAGTAACAACCTTGCAAAAATACAAGGAAGAAAAGAAAAAGTTTGCCACTATCACCGCATATGATGCAAGCTTTGCTCAAATTTTTGATGAAGCAGGAATCCCTGCAATTCTTATAGGCGATTCTCTTGGCATGACAATCAAAGGTGACACAGATACACTAAAAGTATCTATTGATGATATTGCCTACCATACCACCTGTGTTCGTAATGGCGTGAAAAATGCGTTAGTACTAGCAGACATGCCTTTTATGACATATTCAAACACACAAGATGCATGTATCAATGCAGCCAAACTTATGCGAGCTGGGGCTAATGTTGTAAAACTTGAAGGTGGTGAATTTCTAGTAGAAACTATTAAATGCTTAGTTAATAATGGTATACCAGTATGTGGACACCTCGGCTTAACACCTCAATCAGTAAATGTTTTTGGTGGATACAAAATACAAGGTAGAACTGAAGACAAAGCAAAAAGTTTAATTAATGATTGCCTTGCTATTGAAGCTGCAGGTGCATCAATGATTGTTATAGAATGCGTTCCTGCCGAATTAGCAAAAACAATTACGCAAACTCTGCACATTCCAGTTATTGGTATTGGAGCTGGCAAAGATACTGACGGCCAAATTCTAGTAATGCATGATGCTCTAGGAATTACACCAGGACATACACCTAAATTTGCTAGAAACTTTTTAGCAGAAACAGGTGATATAAGATCTGCTGTTAAAAAATATATTACAGAGGTCGAACTAGAAAACTATCCAGATGAAGCACATAGCTTCAATTAAGCATAAATAAGAAGAATTTTTGTATGAAAGTAGCAGCAACAATAAATGAAATTAGAAATATCGTTTCAAACTTTAAACATGAGCTTAAAACCATTGCTTTAGTTCCAACAATGGGTAATTTACATTGTGGCCATTTAGCACTCGTTAAAGAAGCAAAAAAAACTGCAGACAAAGTTATTGTCAGCGTTTTTGTAAATCCAATGCAATTTGATAGAGTTGAAGATCTGCAAAATTATCCACGTACATTAGAAAATGATATCAAACTTTTAGAAGAAGCTGGAGTTGACGCGGTATTTACTCCTACACCAGAAATAATGTATCCTCAAGGAATGAGACTTCAAAGCTATGTTGAAGTACCTGATCTATGTAATAGCCTAGAAGGACAACTACGTCCAGGTCATTTTAGAGGTGTTGCAACAGTAGTTAGTAAACTATTCAATATTGTACAACCAGATTTTGCATGCTTCGGATTAAAAGATTACCAACAAGTAGCATTAATAAAAGAAATGGTTTTCGATCTTAATTTTCAATTAAAAATTATTGAAGTGCCAATAGTGCGCCATGAAGACGGGCTAGCATATTCTTCACGCAACAATCTTTTAAACCAAGCCGAAAGAACAATAGCACCTAAACTTAATCAAGAACTTAACAAACTTGGTGATAAGTTAAAAACTCTATCTAACTTTAAAAATGTTCATAGCTTGATTGAAGAAGCAATCAATAATATAGACAATTGTGGTTTTAAAACTGACGATTTAACTCTTGTTGATGCTTATACTTTAAATCCAGAAATACAAAATTCAAAAAAGATTGCAGTTTTAGTTGCTGCCTACCTTGGAAAAGTACGACTTATTGATAATTTAGTAGTTGAACACAAATAAAATATTACTAAAAAACAAATATAGAGGTCCTACTTTTGGACCTTTATACTACAAACAAATATGTAACGTTCTAATTATAGCTACTGCTATATTAAAAATAATAATATATAAGAAATATATTATTATCTAATAAACAAATATTTAAAAAACTTAAAACGATTTGTTTTATAGCACTTAAATCTATTATTACTAATCATTTTAATTTCATATTTTCAATGTTCTTTTATTAAATAAGTAAAAATTTATGAAGTTATACTCCTATTAAGCTATAATGTGCGCAAAATTTACATCATTAAAGTAAATATCGTTT